>CAZZGM010000150.1:0-6044 GCA_964653955.1 uncultured Bifidobacteriaceae bacterium
GAGTGGTGTGGATGTGGTGTACGACAACCGGGCGTCCGGCATCCGTGTTGCCGCGACCGGCATTGCCACCGAACTCGAGCGCCGCGTCGTGCGCATTTTTGAGGGCATCACTGGACCCCTGGTGATTGCCGGTGGCCTCGACGTGCAGCTTCAGGAGCGCACGTTGCGCGTCGCACCCATTGAGACCGTCCTCGGGTTCGATCGCCATACGGTTTCGCTGCAGGGGCTGCCACTCGTCACCGACCTCGGCCGGCTGGCCGTGTCGGGACGCGTGACGCGCGTGCTGGACGAACCCGCGCTGGAGCTGACCTTCGAAGGCGATGCCGAGGTGGACACCGCCGTGAAGTGGGTGGACGTTCCGATCGAGGCCAGCGGCAATGTTCGTCTGGGCGGATCGCTGGCCGGGCCGGCGGCGTCGTCGGAAGTCGTCGTACGGTTCGATGCACCGGTGCTGGCGCTGCACGCCGAACAGGGACTGGCCGCGAGCGGCGAACTGCTGGTGACGACCGAGGCGGTGGAAGCCAATCGCCTGCGCGTCGTGCCGGCCAGCGGCGGTCAACTCGACGCCACGTTCGTGCTGCCGTTGGACGAGGGCGCGCTTACGGCGACGGCCAACTGGCAGGATGTGGATGCGCGTGTGTTGATGCGCGCGGCGGGTGTGGAGGTGCAGCCGATTGGCACGCGCCTGGACGGCACGGCGCGTTACACGGATGGTCCGTCACGCAACGTGGCGGTGCGTGTGGACGCGCGGGCCATTGCCGACGCTCGACTCACGCCGTTGGCGGGCCGTGTGGAGGGCACGTTCGGGCCGGAGCGATGGGCCCTGACGCATGCGCTGCGGACGACGGGTATTACCGCGAGCGGGTCGGCGCGCGGCCGTACCAACGAGGCCGACCCTCTGCGTTCGACATTGGAAGGACCTGCGCGTGTGCAGGTGAGCAGCCTGGGCGAAGCCGACCGTGCGCTGGCGCCGCTCGGCATCCGGGTGCCCGAAGCATTGCGCGAGAGCACGGGCGTGATTGAGGCGGACGTCGTTCTTGCCGGTACGCTGGAATCGCCGGCGGCCACCGTCGAGGCCGCGGCGCCGGAGATCGATCTGCCGGTCGTGGGCACGTCGGCCATCCGCGCGACCATTGCCGCCAATCGTTCGCGCGTGGATGTGACGCCGCTGTCGTTCACGGCCGAAGGGCTCGAGGTGAGCGGCGACGCTCACGTGGATCTCGATGCCAATGCCATCTCGGGCCGCATCGAGGCACTGGTGCCGGACGTGCGTGTGCTCCAGGAGACCGTGCCGGAAGAATCGCGCGCGGCCGGTGAGTTGACCGCCGTGGCGACGCTGGGAGGCACGGTCGAGGCTCCGGTCGCCGACGTCGTTGCTTCGAGCCCCGTCGTGCGGGTGGCGGGCGAGGCATTCGAGGCCATCAATCTGGAAGGCCGCGTGACGGCCGATGGCGTCGAGGCGTTCTCGCTGACGTTACAGCAACAGGAAGAGGGACGGCTGAACGCGAAGGGCCGGTACGGGTTCGACCGCAGCTTCACGGCCGACCTCGAAGCCACCGGCATGACGTGGTCCGGCGTCATTGCCGGAGCGGCCGAATCGAAGGTGATCTTCGGCGGCATCGTCAACGCGCACGGCACGCTGGACGAACCGTACGGAACGGGCCGTGCCGGGTTTGCCATTACCGGCGGCGTGGCCGGCGACCTGGTGGGGCAGGGCACGTTCGATCTGGCACTGAATGGCGATCATGCGCGCGTGAACGCGCTCATCCCGTCGCTGGGGGCTTTCGCGAGCGGCCACATCGGACTGGCGGCGCCTTACGACTATCGCGGCTCCGCGGTATTGAACCGCGTCGACCTGTCGGCGCTGGCCCCGCTGGCGGCGGTGACACCGGGAGCTCTGACCGGTCAGCTCGTGCTCACGGCCGCGGCCATTGGATCCGTCGAAGGTGACCTGCCACCACGCGTGGAGGCCAACCTGCAGCAACTGACGGCGCAGGTGGCCGGCGTGCCCGTGGCGCTGGTCTCGCCAGCCACGGTGTCGTGGGCGCCCGGCGACCTGGACGTCCGCGAGTTTCAGGCGTCCATCGGCTCAGGCCTCATTACCGCCTCGGGCGCCTGGGCGAGCCGCGCCGATACGGTCATTGCCGGCAGCTACGTCGGCGACATTGCCGATTTGCTGACGGCTTCTCGCGCGTTTGGCGTCGAGACGGACGTGGTGGCCACCGGCCAGGCCGAAGCATATGTGTACGCCACGGGCCAGCGCGGCGATCTCATTGCCACACTGGAACTGACGGGCGGCGAGGTGCGCACGGGTGATGTGGCCGTGACGGATCTCGATGCCAGTCTTGGCATGACCGGCGAAGCCGTCACCATTCACAGCCTGAGCGCGCATGTGGACGCCGTGAAAGCCAGCGGCACTCTGACGGCCCGGGGCAGCGCCCTCGTGCCCGACATGGATCCCGCGCGGGCCACTGGCGAGTTGTTGCTGGAGTCGGCCGTCTTCGATGCGGCCGGCGTAGAGGTGAAGCAGTCGCGGCCCTCGGTCTTCACGCTCAAGGACGGCATTGTCTCGGCAGACGACGTGTTCTGGGAGGCGGCTGGAAGTACGTTGGCGCTGGGCGGAACGGTGGACACGACCACGGCCTCGCCAACGCTGGACCTGCGCGTGTCGGGTGTGGCTATCCTGCGCGTGCTGTCGGCGTTCATGCCGACGGTCAGCATTGACGGTACGGCGGAAGTCGATGTGCGCGTGAGCGGCACCGTGGAGACGCCGGACCTTGCCGGTTCCATCGAGCTGGATCGTGCCGAACTGGCGCTGGCGTCGCCGCGGATGGTCATCTCGGATCTGTCCGGCCCCGTCACGTTCTCCGGCACACGTGTGGAACTGCGCGGCCTGGCGGGCACGGCCAACGGCGGCCTGCTGGTGGTGGATGGTGGTGTGGTGCTGGCCGGTCCGGAAATTGGCGACGGCGAGTTCTACGTCCAGGCGCAGGGCGTGGCGGTGGAATATCCCGATGGTCTGCGAAGCGAAATCGACGCGCTGCTCACCTATGATCTCGGCGACACCACGCCAATCCTGCGGGGCGACGTGCGCGTCCAGCGCAGCGCCTATACACAGCCGATCAGTCTGGCGGCGCTGGCTGGTGGTGGCCGCAATGCCACGGTCGCGTCTCCGCGCGGTGGTGCTTCTGCCCTCGACGATCTGCGGCTCGACATCACCGTGACCACCGTGGAGGATCTCCGCGTCGACAACAACTACGGGCGCTTCGACGGCGGCGCGCAACTGCGCGTCGTGGGCACGGCCAGCCAGCCCGGCCTGTCGGGGCGTGCCACGCTGCGCGAAGGTGGCACCATCTACGCCGCGGGGCGCACCTTCACGCTGACGCGCGGCACCATCTCGTTCACCAACCTGTCGCGCATCGAGCCCGATCTCGACATCCAGGCCGAAACACGCCTGTCGGGCGCGGGTGCGGTGACGCTGACGCTTCAGGGAACGCCCGACCGATTTTCGTTCGACCTGGCCTCCGAAAACGACGCCAGCCAGGAAGAAATCGCGATGGCGCTGTTTGGCGGCGGCGTATCCAGCGAAAACGCGCTGACGCTGTTGTCGAGCGACCTGCTGGGCGTGGCCGGCCGGCAGATTGGTCTCGATGCGCTCCGCATCGATCGCGGCGATGTCGTCCGCGACGAGTTCCGCGAGGACACCACGGCCACGTCGCAGGACCTCGACAACCCCGTGACGCGTCTCACGATGACCAAACGCCTGCGGGAAGACGTGGAATTCACCGTGTCCCAGGGCCTCGCCCAGAGCGGACGCGCCACATTCATCGTCAGCTATTTCCCCATCCAGAATCTCGAGCTGCGCGGCATCTCGCGAGACGATGAGTCCACCGGTTTCGGCATCCGGCATCAGATAACGTTTGGTGCGCAGAGCCGGACGCGGCGGTCGGCACCGCGGCCCGACGTGCGGGTGGCCAGCCTGCAGTTCGAGGGCAACACTACGCCGTTCACCGAAGCCGAACTGCGCGGTGCCATCCGCATCGATCAGGGCGACTCGTTCGATTATTACGACTGGCAGCGGGATCTCGACACGCTGACCTCGATGTACCTGAAGCGCGGCCATTTCGAGGCGCGCGTGCGCGGGCGTCGCGAGGACAGAGACGATGGCCGCGTGAACATCGTGTACACGGTGGTGCCTGGACCGGCCACGCGCGTGGTCGTGGAGGGCGTGCGGCTGCCCTCCGCGGATATCACGGCCATCGAGGCGGCGTGGACGCGCGCGGTGTTCGACCGGTTCGTCATTGACGATGCCGAAGCGCGCGTGCGCCGGCATCTGGTGGCGTCGGGGTTCATCGAAGGGACGGTCGAGGGCCGCATGGAGGAAGGCCAGGGCTCGAAGACGTTGTATCTCGACGTGACACCGGGCCCGGCGGCCGGCCGGCGAAGCGTGCGGTTCAACGGTGCTCATGAGCTCAGCACCAGCCAGCTCGAGGCGGCCATGGTGCAGGCCGGGCTCGAGGTGGAAGGCTGGATCGATCGGCTGGCACTGGAAGACACGCTGACCGATCTCTATCGTGCGGAGGGCCTGCTGGCCGCGCGCGTGAAGGTCGGCGAGCCGATCCTCGAAGGGAGTCGCGCCATATTGCCCATCGACATCGATGAAGGCGTGCGCGCGGCGGTGGGTGAAGTCCGGCTGAAGGGAGCGGCCGACGCACGGCAGGAGATGGTCCTTGGCGAAACCCGGCTCACGGGCGGCGAGCCCTACACGCTGCGCGCGGTGAACCAGGCGCGCGACCGTGTCGACCGGCGCTACCGCGAACTCGGCTTCAACAACGTCGAGGTGGCGGCCGCGGCATTGCCGGACGAGGCCGGCAATGTGGTCGATATCGAGTTGACGGTGACCGAAGGGCCACGCCAGATTCTGCAGGACGTCGAGACGACCGGAACCTCGCGCACGCGCGAGGGCGTGGTGACGCGCGCGTTGCGCCTGCCGGTGGGACAGCCCGTCGACCTCGACGAGTGGTCACTGGCCCGCAAGCGCCTGTTCGACACCAACGTGTTCCGCTCCGTCGACATTCAGGCCGTCCCCCTGGGCGATCCCGTCGACGGCGATCAGATGGTCCGCGCCCGCGTGACGGTGGAGGAGTATCCGTACTGGCGCATGCGCTACGGCTTCCAGGTGGATCGCGATCACGTGGACGATGGGCTGGATGGACGGCTGCAGTTGAGCCCGGGCGCGCTCGGCGAAATCCGCAACCAGAACCTGTTCGGCCGCGCGCTCACGGCCGGTGTCGCCACGCGCGTGGAACGCGACTTCCAGCGCGTGAACATGTTCGGCCAGGTGCCGGCCTTCTTCGGCCTGCCACTGCGTTCGAGCGTGTTCGGGTTTGCCTCGCGGCAGAACCTCCGTGTCGACGGTGATGTGCTGGCGGTGAGCGACGTTACCGGCGTCAGCTTCGAACAGCGGTGGCGGCGGCGGCGCGGCGTCGAGTTCACCTACAGCTATCGGTACGAGCTCAATCGCACCTACGACCCCAATCCGCCGCTCAGTCCCGAGTTCCCCCCGCTCGATCAAACAACGACGGTGGCGCGGTTGAGTGCGGCGGCCCTGTTCGATCGCCGCGACGATCCCGTGAATGCCACACGCGGCACGTTCACGTCGGTGGCCGTCGAACAGCTGGCCAACTGGCTGGGCGCCGATGTCGGCTACGGGCGCCTGCTGGCACAGCAGCACAGCTTTTTCCGCGTCGGGCCCGCGGTACTGGCGTCGCGCGTGATTGCCGGACGCGTGATGGGCGCGAACCTGCTCGACACGGTGCTGTTCCGCGATCGGTTTTTTGCCGGCGGCGGCGCATCGGTGCGCGGGTATGCCGAAAACGGCCTCGGCCCGCGTGACATCTTTGGCTCGGCCCGCGGCGGCACCGAACTGCTGATCCTCAACCAGGAAGTGCGGTTCCCGCTTTACGGATGGGTGAGCGGCGTCGGGTTCCTGGATGCCGGCAACACCTTCGACGAGCTGTCGCCGTTCCGCATGAACGAGCTGA
>CAZZGM010000150.1:6054-7516 GCA_964653955.1 uncultured Bifidobacteriaceae bacterium
CGCGGGCGTGCGGATCGTGTCGCCCATCGGGTTGCTGCGCCTGGACTTCGGGGTGCCGGGTTCATCGCTGCCGCTGTCGACGCGGCGCGCGCATCAGTTCGGCAGCGGCCGCTGGTACTTCGGCATCGGACAAGTCTTCTAGATCTGGCGATGTGATGGATCTGGTGAGGTGATGATCTTCACATCACCAGATCACCAGATCACGAAATCCGTGTGTGTTACTTGCGTAGTGTCCGCAGGATGGCCTGAACGGGGGCGCGGTCCGGAGAGTCGGGCGCGAGGTTCAGGAAGAACTGGTAATGATCCGCGGCGCGGCCCAGGGCGCGCTGCTTCTGGAACGACTGGCCCGCGTAGTAGTGCGCGTAGGCGAAGTCGGGCTTCAGTTCGGTCGCGCGCGAGAAGGCGCTGGCGGCCGTGGCGAAGTCGTTGGCGGCGGCCGCGGCGAGTCCGAGCTGATAGTGGGCATACGGGTTGTCGCCGGCCTGCTCGGTGGCCCGGCGTCCGGCCGCGACGGCCTCGGCGTCGTTGTTTTCGATCAGGGCCACACCCGACGCGCCAATCTGCTGCCAGGCACCATCACCCTGCTCCTGGAGCCGGCGCATTTCGCCGGCGGCGGCGCCGGAGTTTTCGGACTTCAGGTAGGCCAGAGCGGCGAAGTAGATATCCTCGGGCGAGCCGCCGCGGCCTTCGGCGGCCCGTTCGACGATGGCGGCGTGCTGGCCGGACTCATAGAGCTTCTGGAGTGACGGCGCGTCCTGGGCGGCGGCCGGCGAGGCGGCAACGGCGATGACGAGTGCGAGTGACCACTGGGCAAGACGGAATCCTGGCATGGCAAACCTCATGGCGCACTATTTTGCAACGTTCGTGCCGTGCGCGTCGTGTCAGTTATACTAGACAGGCCCCGTGAAGAAGCCGGGTCGAGTGCGTCGTTTCTACCAACTCTGTGTCATCCGCATCCACTGCGGTTCCGCCGCCCGGTTCAGGGACGGCTGAGCCTGCCGGGGCCTCGTCCGTGTGGCGCTGGCTGCTGTTGAGTCTCCTGGGGGTCGGCATCATCGTCGTCCCTCTCGTGCTGAAGCCCATCAATAGGGCCGTGGTGGGTGACCTGCCTCCGCTCGGCTACCTGCCGTCGCTCGAAATCCGCCGGCTGCACAAGCCGTTCAACGCGCACCCCATCGAAGACCTGCGCGTGGGTCAGCCGGCCTGGGTGTTCATTGGCGACTCGATGCTGGGGACGCGCATCGACCCGGCGCTCCTCAGCCGGCTGTCGGGGAACGAGTTCGTGGCCTTCCTCAATCATGCGGCCACCGGCCCGGGCTGGTGGTACCTGGCGTTCAAGAACCACCTGGTGGCCAGCGGCGCGAAGCCGCGCATGACGTTCATCTTTTTCCGCGACACCAACCTCACCGACACGATGTTCCGTCTCGAGGGGCACTACGGTAACGCGCTGGATGAGGTGGCC
>CAZZGM010000151.1:0-7505 GCA_964653955.1 uncultured Bifidobacteriaceae bacterium
GCGCCGGAATTTCCTCGGCGCCCTCGCCGGCGTGACCGCAGCTCATGCATTGGGAGCGACGGGCGCCCTGGCGCAAGGCGCGCCCAAGCGTGGCGGCGTTTTGAAGGTGTCGGCTCCGGCCAACCCCACAAGCCTGGACCCCGCCACCGGCGGCTCCGGCCTCTGTGGTTTCGAGTTCCACCCACGAATTGGTCCTCACCTCCTTCGTCACCCCCGACTCGTTCTTACGCTTCGTGATCTCGACACCGGACGGCAGGTGCCGCTTTCGCGCGAGCTGGAACGGCTGTCCGCGCCGGACGTCGCCGCATTTGCCGCTTCACATGCCCCCGGACAACTTCCTGACGCCGGTCCCCGACCAGGTAACGCCGCCATGGCCAATTTCCTCGCCACCGCTGCGCTGCCTCTCGACCACTACGCGCTGTTCCGCGCGCTGAACCGCAATCCTGCTCCGCCGCGGCGCACGTCAGGCACGCCGGCGACAATCAGCGTGGTCGTTCCCATGCGCCGTGCGCGACACGACGGACCGCCGGCCGCCATCGTCAGCCTTCGGCAGCAGACGCATCCGCACTGGGAAGCCGTGCTGGTCACCTCCGACGCACCCTCGCCAGGCGCCACGTGGGCTGAGGACGATCCCAGAGTGACGGTTGTCTCGTGTCCCGGCGACGCGGACGAGGCCACGTTATGCAACCGCGGTTTGGATCGCGCGTCGGGTCAGTGGGTGATGGTAGTGGCCGCGGACGACGAACTGGACCCGGCGGCGCTGGCCTGGTTTGCCTGTGCCGCACAGACAACGGCGGCGCGTGTGCTCTATGCCGACGAAGCCCGCTTCGAGACGTTCGACGACCGGCGACGATTCGTCGAGGCACGCCTCAAGCCGGCTTTCGACTACGACCTGTTTCTGGAGACCCGCCATCTCGGACGTCCGGTCTGCATATTACGAGACGAGGCGCGGGCGGTGGGCGGGTTCAGATCGCTGTCCATGCCTGCTTCAGACGTCGACCTTCTGCTGCGCCTGATCGAGCACGGCGGGCACAACGCCATCGTTCACATCCCGCTCGTGCTCATCGACCGGCCGATCGACAACGGCGGCGACGCCAATGCCAGGCCCCGGACGGAGGCCGGGGCCCCTGTCGCGGCCACGACCGAGGCTGCTGATGGTCTCGACAATGTCGTGGCCGCACACCTTCACCGTTCCGGCGCACACGCCGCCTTGGTACCGACTGAAGATCATGACGTCGTACACAGGGCGCACCGCCACCGGCAAGTGCGGTGGACCGCCGCTCGTGGCGGCGCGACGATGGCCATCGTGATCCAGACGCGCGACAGAATCGACCTGCTGCAGCCGTGCGTCGACAGCATCAGGCGGAGCCTTGCGGCGCCCTCTTCCACCGAGCTGATCATTGTCGATCACCAGAGCGAGGACCCACTGACGATGGCCTATCTCGCCGCACTGGCCGCGGAGCCGAACGTGCGGGTCATCCCGTTCGAGGGTGAGTTCAACTGGTCGCGTGCGAACAACGTGGCAGCAGCCAGCACCGGCGCCGACCTGCTGCTGTTCATGAACAACGATGTGGAGGTGGTCACGCCGGCGTTCGACCTTGTCCTGCGTGGCCTGCTGGATCGTCCGGACGTCGGCGTCGTCGGCGCGCTGCTGCTGTATGAGGACGGCTCGATCCAGCATGCCGGGACGGTCGTCGGCGTCGGTGGCACGGCGGCTCACCTTGGCGTGGGGCAACTGCCGGTTGACGGCGGTTATCTCGGAATGCACGGGGCAACACACGCCGTTGGCGCGGTGACCGGCGCGTTTCTCGCCGTGCGCCGGCACGACTTCGAACGTGTCGGGGGACTGGACGACACGGCACTGAAGGTCACGTTCAACGACGTCGACCTGTGCCTGAAGATCCGCGCGCTGGGCCTGCGCGTGCTCTATACGCCGGCCATCCAGTGTTTCCACTACGAGTCGGCGACACGGGGCGCCTCGGGCGGAACCCCAGTCGACGCCAGCCGCGTCGAGCACGAATCACAGACGCTCGCCAGCCGCTGGCGGGATGAAGTCCGGTTCGATCCGTTCTATAACCCGACCTTCTATCGCGCAAGCGGTGTCCACGCCGCCATCCAGATGCCATCGGCCGACACGGTGATCGCGTATCTCGAACGGCAGGTGCAGTGGCGAGAGTGCGCACTCTCGAGCGGCCATCGCCTTCGGGACGTCGACTCACATGCTCACGAGCGCGAGCCTGGGTAGCCGACCTGACCAGAAAAACGAGAACAGGGGCGACTGCGCGGGCAGCCGCCCCTGAAGAGTGATGGAAAACGCGCGATCGAAGACCTGTCCGCCGGAGCTGACTCATACAGCGAGTGCTCAGCGAAGGCGGACTACTTCACGCGCTGGATGCGGAACACGTTGGCAAAGCTGTTGTCGCCCAGGTTCGACACCCAGAGGTCACGCGTCACCGGATCGATGGCGAGGTTCAGCGCGGCGCCCTTGGTCGGCAGCCGGAACAGTTCCTGGTGCGTCGTGGTGTCGTACGCCACCACTTCCTGATCCTGCAGGTTGGCCGAATACAACAGCCCACGCTCATCGTCTACTTCCACCATGTTGGTGCGGCCGGTCTTGATTGTCTCGAGCACCTGGCCATAACGAGCACTCTGTGGATTGGCGTCGACCACGCTGATGGTGCCGTTGGGATTGGCGTAGGTGGCCACATACAGACGCTGGAGCTTGGCGTTGTAGGTGGGACGCGCGTTGCCGCCGACCACGCCAGGGAGTTCCGTAATGGCAGCGTCGTTGATGGCGAGGTCCTTCGGGTTGCTGGTATCGAGCCTGGCGACGTCAATCACGAACAGCCTCTCGCCCGACATGGTGCCCACGTAGACGAGGTTGCGCGCTTCGTCGATGGCCGCGCCAATGGCACCGGCAGCGCCCGGCACTGTGATGCGCGCCTCGGGGCGCTTCGTCAGCAGATCGACCATCACGATGGTGCCCGGGATTTTCGGTGAGCCGAGGCCGGTGATGAAGGCCTTGTGCGTGCGCGTGTTCACGTCGACGCGGCGGATGCCGTTGAAGATGGGGGTGCCGTCCTCGAACTCGAACAGGCGATCGTCATCGGTGGGCGCGCCCTGCGACGCGCGGTAGATCACGACGTTGCCGCCGAATCCGGCGGCGGAGTCGCGACCGCGCGCGGTGGTGGTGATGATGAGAGGATCCGGCTTCCCGCCGGCACCGGGCGCCAGCGGATCGATGGCAATGCCGTAGGGCGAAAACGTCGTCCGCATGCTCGCGTGGGTGTAACCGTCCACGCCTGTCCAGTCCAGCGGCTCGCCTTCCTTGCCGTTGCCATCGTTGCGGGTGAGATTCAGGAACGAATGGACTCGCACGAGGCTTCGCGTGGCCGCGTCGAACTCCACCAGCTTGCCGGTACCGGTCTGGTCGACGTACACGGTGCCGTCAGCCGTACGCTTCTCTACACGCCACTGGGCATCGCCGAAGTAGACGCGGCGGTTGACCGGATCCATGGCCAGCTGGAAGCCGTTGTTGACGCCGGTGGCGAGGGCCTCGACCGTGTAGGTCCAGCCGTTCTGGACCACCAGCTCCTCGGGCTTCTGGCCCTGCTGGGGCGGCTGGGCCGCGGCCGGTGCCGTGCCGATAACGCCGGCCACAACGGCGGCCACGGTCAGGTGCCGCCACCGCGGCGAATGGAACGTCACGCAACTCATCGTGGGTCTCTCCGTGGAGAATCTGTGAACGATCGAAACATGAGACAGAATCTCAAGTTTCTATCACGAATAACGACCTAAAGTGTCGCATTTCGTCATGTGAGCGGGCCTGGCACGCCAGTGTCATGACATGACCTCGCGCCGCAGACGAAAATGGCAGGACAACCATGAACATCGACCTCACCGGCAAGACCGCTCTCGTCACCGCGTCGACCGCAGGCATTGGTTTCGGTATCGCCAGGGGACTCGCTGCCTGCGGGGCGCACGTCATCCTCAACGGGCGCAGCGACGCGAGCATTGCCAACGCGAAGACACGGTTGCTCGCAGCAGTACCGGCCGCGAGGCTCGATGGCGTGGCCGCCGACCTCGGCCATCCGGAAGGCGCGCACACGCTGCTCGCCGCCATTGCGGATCACACCGTCGATGTGCTCGTCAACAATGCCGGCATCTTCAAGCCGCACGACTTCTTCGAAACCGGCGACGACATCTGGGACGCACACTGGCAGACCAACGTGATGTCCGGCGTACGCCTCGCCCGGGCGCTCGTTCCCGGCATGGTCGAGCGGGGCTGGGGCCGCGTGGTGTTCATCTCCTCGGAATCGGCGCGCAACATCCCGGCGGACATGATTCACTACGGCGTCAGCAAGACCGCGCAGCTCGGGCTCTCGCGCGGCCTCGCCAAACGCGTCGCCGGCAGCGGCGTCACGGTCAACGCGGTGTTGCCGGGACCGACGCTCTCCGAGGGCTTCGCCGAGATGCTGAAGGACGAAGCCGCGCGTACCGGCAGGCCCATCGAGGCGCTGGCGGCGGACTTCGTACAAACCCACCGCAGCAGTTCGATCATCCAGCGCGCGGCAACGGTCGAGGAGGTCGCCAACCTCGTCGTCTACGTGGCCTCACCGCTGTCCTCGGCAACCACGGGAGCCGCGTTGCGCGTCGATGGCGGCGTGGTGGACGACATCGTGTGAAGCGCACCGCGCCTGGCGATCAAATCGGCGCTGCCGCCGCGAGAATCGGGCGGGAGGCGGAACACACAGTGCGTGGTGTGGTGCCCGGCAGGCATCGTTCTCACTCAACGACGCGGACGCACTCGCTGATCCTCACATCGCTCAATCGTTCGTATCGAAGCCCAGCGTGACCTGTCCCTCGTACTGCTCCGCGGTGACGGGTTCGAGCCACTCGACGGCCGTGCCATCGAGCCTTTCGTGAATGGCGAGATGGGTCATCGCCGTGCCCGGAGACGCTCCGTGCCAGTGCTTTTCGCCCGGCGGAAACCACACGACATCGCCGGGGCGGATCTCCTCCACCGGACCACCCCAGCGCTGGGCGCGCCCGAGGCCGGCGGTGACGATCAATGTCTGCCCGAGCGGATGCGTGTGCCACGCGGTCCGCGCGCCAGGCTCGAAGGTCACGGACGCCCCGGCGGCACGCGCAGGCGGCGGCGCCTCGAACAACGGATCGATGCGCACCGCCCCGGTGAACCACTCGGCCGGCCCCTTCCCACTCGCTCGAGAACCATTTCGTTTGATGTCCATGTCAGCTCCAGGCATGCGCTCGCTCATATACGGCTATCATGTCGCCCATGGATGAGGACGCCTACCGCAAGGGCCTGAACCAGGGAGCCTACACCGGCGGCAGCTGGGACAGTTACCGGCAAGGCGTCAACACGCGGGAATGGAACGAGCATGCCCGCTCCGCGGGGGCCGGCGGCGGTGGCTGGAGTGCCGGCAACGGGTGGAGCGGCGGCGCGGCCGCGGGCGGCAGCACGAGCAGCGGCACCAGCGACGGATCCGGGCGTCTGCTGCTCTACCTCGCCGGTCTCGTCTTCATCGTCCCCGCCCTGATCATGGGCGTGCTCGCGGTGCCGGTGCTGAAGCCTGCCGCCTCGGCGCTCGGCCGCTACCGGCCGTTCCGGTGGGGACAGACGATGCGGGCGGCCATTGTCGGCAACTTATGGTACCTCGGCCTGACCGTCATGGCGTTCCTGGGGCTGGAGGTGTACGTCGCCTACGTCCTCGGCTGGAGCGTGCTCGACGGCAATCGGTTCGGCATGCTGGCGGCGTGGCAACAGTGGCTGACGGCCACGTGGTGGTCGGGACTGAAGCTGCTCGAGTGGAGTCAGCACCTCGGCGGGCCGGCCATCCTCGCCGAGATGTATGACGAGGCGCAGGCGCCGCCGCTGGCGGCGTCGAGCGTGCTCACCGCCGTGGCGGCCGTCACGCTGCACCTGCCGGGCCTGCTGGCGTACGCACTCGTGCTGCGGCGTGACGGGGCGGTGCGGGACACACCCGGCCATCTCGTGCTGGGGCTGGGGCTGGCGGCAGGACTGGTGGCCATCACGCTGCCGCTGGCGGTCTGGCTGGCGTCGGCGATCTTCGCAGCGCTGACGTAGCCCGCCCGAGGGTCCAACCCTCAGTTCACCTGTGTTGCGCGCTGTGGCGAGCTCTCCATCAGCAGCGTTCAGCCTGCAGTCGACGTCGTTCGGACCTACCGCGCCGCTGGTGTCGTCAACACAAGTGAGCTCCGGGGTTAACCCTTCGTGAGATCGTCGCCGTCGATGTCGAGGCTGCCGGTGGGATCCCGCTCGAGCAGATCCGCCACCTGCTCGTAGACCGTGGCGTTGTCGTCGAACTGCTCCTGGAGGTGTTCGTTCTGGGCACCGACGGTTCGAAAAAATCCGGCGGCATCTCGAAGCAGTTTGATGGCGAGTTCGACGTGAGTGGCCATGAGGATCGACTCCTGAAGTCCAGCTGATCAGGACGGCGAGGGCGCGGCATTGACCCTCGTCCGCAGGCTGCGTGTCGTCCCGCGGATCGTATCAGCTCACACGCACCGTCACGCCAGAAGAACCGGCGGAAGGACGCACCAGCGCAGCAGGTGGTGGCGGCTACTGATGTGCACCGCCGGGAGGCGCCGTGTCCGTGTCGAGGCGGGAGGCGTCGAAATCCTTCTGGATCTTGCGCAACTCTTCGAGGATGGCGTCCTGATTGGCGGTCCAGATCGAACCGTCATCGAATCGAACCCGGTTGATGAACGCCACGCCTGTCAGGAACGAGAAGCCTCGGTAAGGGGTCGCGATCCACGTTCCTCCATCGTCCTTGTCCGGCCGGATGACATCGATGGACAGGCCGTTCGTCCGCCCCAGAAACTCGTTCCAGATGTCGAAGGCCACGAGGCCCACCTGGACGGCCACGACCGTCTTGCCGCTCCTGTTCTGGTACTTGACCGAATGATGAATCCCTTGAGATGTGTACTGCGAACGTTCGCGATAGGCGGCCGTGTAGCTCGTGATCGCAAGCGGCGCATCGTCCTGGACGACGACCTGGGCCGCGGGCTTCAACTGGGCCTTCATGCCAACCGCCAACGCCACCACCATTGCCGCTGTGATGAGCGTGACCGCACCTCGATGGGGCACCTATTCACCTCCGAATGTTCTATCGGCCTGAGGGGGCCAGTCGTTAGTTTGTGCTCGCACATCCGCGTCAACGCCAAACGCCGGGCGTTCGACGCGCTGCGGTCGATACGCCAATAAAACAGCGACGATTCTCCTGCGCCGGCGCCCCCGGGCTCGGCTACAGCATCCCGAGCCTCGCGCGAACGGCGGCGCACGCTCTTTCCGCGTTCACGCAGTTCATCACGGTTTCACTCTCTCCATCAGATGAGACCTGGATGAGTGAAGTTCTTTCGCGAACCGGCCGATCCAACGAGGGGAACGTATCGAACAGAGAGGGACATTGGGCTTGATCCGATCGCGTGGACACCTTCGCAAAGGTGGATACGATGGCCCG
>CAZZGM010000152.1:0-3967 GCA_964653955.1 uncultured Bifidobacteriaceae bacterium
CGCCTGGCGGACGGCCGCACGCTGGACCAGGCCCGGGCGGAAATGGAGACGATTGCCACGCAAATCGAGCAGGAGAACCCGCGTACGAACACCGGGGCGCGCGTCGCCGTGCTGCCGCTGCGCGAGCATCTGGTCGGTAACATCCGCCCGGCGCTGCTGCTCTTCGCGGCCGCGGTCGTGGCCGTGCTGCTCATCGCCTGCGTCAACGTCACCAACCTGCTGCTGGCGCGCGGTGCTGCCCGGCAGCAGGAACTGGCGCTCCGGACGGCGCTCGGTGCCAGCCGGCGCCGGCTCGTCGCCCAACTGCTCGTCGAGAGCCTGCTGCTCTCGGCAATCGCGGCAATCGCCGGCACGCTGATGGCCACGGCGGCCGTCCGCACGCTCGCCCACATCGGGCCGCGCGACGTGCTGTGGATCGATACGCTGCACGTCGACGGTGCGGCTCTTGGCTTCGCGGCGTTACTGGCCGTCGCCGTGGCCGTTGCCGCCGGTCTTGTCCCGGCGTGGCGGCTGTCGAGCACCGGTCTTCAGGCATCGGGCGGCGCACGTACTGCCACGGGCGACCGCGGACAACAGCGCCTGCGATCCGCGCTGGTCGCGGCCGAGGTCGCGCTGGCGCTGGTGCTCGTCTCGGGCAGTGCTTTGCTGCTTCGCAGCTTCGTCAACCTGCTCAACGTCGATACCGGTTTCACGACACGCGGTGTCGTGGCCCTGCAGGTGTTCGCATGGGAGCGGCACCAGGCACCAGCTGCACGGCGGGCATTTTTCGAACGGGCCATCGATCCGCTGCAGACCTTCTACCGCACCGCCACGCTCGACGAACTGGTCGACCGCACGCTGACGACGCGACGCTTTGCGTTGATTGTGCTGACCGGCTTCGCAACCATCGCGCTGCTGCTGGCGGCAGCCGGACTCTACGGCGTGTTGACCGCCATCGTGCCGCAATATCGCCGCGAACTTGGCGTACGCATGGCCCTTGGTGCCGGATGGCTCGATATCGTCCGGCTGGTCGTGGCACGTGGGCTGGTGGTGGCCGTGGTGGGAGTTGCGGTGGGCCTGGCCGGCGTGCTGGGGCTGGCGCGGGTGCTCGACGCGTTTCTCTTCAGTGTCGCGCCCAGTGACCCCGCAACGATCCTGGCCTCGGTCGGATTGATGCTCGCCGTCTCGGCGCTGGCCTGTTACGTACCGGCACACCGCGCGGCCTCGTCGAGTCCCGCGGAGATACTGCGGATGGAGTAAGCGCGCAGGCGGTCAACGCCCGCAGAGATCGATCACCAGCCGTTCGAGCAGGTGGCGCGGTGTTCCCGCTGACGACTTCATCCGCAGATCGGTTTCCAGCACCAGATCGAGTGCGCGTTTCACACGCTCGGGCGGCCGCAGGCCGCCGGCCGCCCAGCGAATCTGTCCGAGGATGGGCTGCGGCACGACGCCCATGTCGAGCAGCGCCGTCAGCTCGCTCAGCGCGCGGCGCACGTCGCCGGCACGAATGGCCTGCCCCACGGCCGGACCATCGTCCGGCTCCTGTTCCGGCACCACCAGATCACGCACATGCCGCTCGGTCACCGTCGACTCGCCGGCGGCATACAACACGATCTTCTCGACTTCGGCGCGGATGCGCCCCAGGCTGAGACCGGTGGCCTCCAGCAGCACGGCCAGCGCCCGCGGCTCGATGGTGAGCTCGTCCTTCTCCAGGCGCTTGCGTATCCATGCGCCGGCTTCCTGCGGGTTGGCCAGCGTGCCGCAGTCCACGAGCGCGGCGTGCTTGCGGAGCAGCTTCACGAGGCGCCTGTTTCCATCCAGCGGACCGGCCACGAATACCAGCGTGGTCATCGGTTCGGGCGCAGCGAAGTAGGCTTCGAGTTCCTCGGATGGCGACACCGGCGCGGGGGCCCGCCGCTTGCGGCCTCCCGTTTCAGGCAACGCCGGCTGCGCCTCATCGTCGTCCTTCGCCCGCTTCGGCGAGAGGAGCCGCTCGGCTTCGTGCACCACTACCACACGCCGCGGCGCCATCATCGGCAGCGTGCGGGCCGTGGCCATGACGGCACCCATCATCTGATCGCGGGCGGACGCCGTGGTGGCCTCGTTCGCGTAGAAGGCGCCGACGTTGAAGGCATGCAGTCCCTCGTCGACGAGACTGGCGAACTCCAGGGCGAGGTCGTGGCGCGACTGTGGGTCGTCGCCCTCGAGCAGGTAGAGCGGCCCGGTCTGGCCCGCGGCAATCTGCGCGCGCACGTCGGCCGGCTTCAGGGTGGGCATTGATCGCTACTGAACCGTCTGGTCGAATGCCTGCGCGCCATCAAAACGCTTCCATGATGGCACTGACCACCGTGCGCGCGAAGTCGCTCGACATGCGGTCGATGGCCGCACGTTCCTGCCCGAGAAACGACGAGGCATCGAGGCCGATGCTCGACGGGTTGGACAGTTCGTACTCGTCCGAAAAATTGAGCGCCGGATTTTCCCAGAGCGTGCGCTTCTGACGCACGTCGGTAAACGTCACGCCGACGATGATGGAGAAGCGGTAGCGGCGAGCCATCTGCGATTCGGTAAACCCGACCGGCGTGGCGCCAATCCCGGTGATCGTGCCGCGCACGATACCATCTACCCCGCTGTCCGACGGCACCACCGTGTACTGCCCGCGATTCTGGAACTCCGCCCGCACCTTGTCGGTAAAGACAATCTCCACCGTCTGGTACGCCGTCGTGTTCCCGAACGCCGGAATCCCGATGGACTGGATGTAGCCGGGCAGAAACGACCCCCGCCCCGCCAGCGTATACCCACACCCGGCGGCCGCCAGAGCAGGCACGACGGTCAACAGCTCACGTCGCGTCAAGAACGCCTCCGCACCCGAAGAACCTCAGAACCGAGAACACCCCAGAACCTGCAAACCCCAGCATCCGAACCTGAAAACCACGGAACCCGAGAGGCTGGCTCTGTCCTACTTCACCACCACCGACACCAGCCGGCCGGCCGCCACCACCACCTTGACGATCTCCCTGCCCTGCACGTGCGCCTGCACGGAGGGTTCCGCCAGGGCCGCTTCGCGCAGGTCTGCTTCTCCTGCGTCAGGCGTCACGGTAATGCGCCCGCGAACCTTGCCGTTCACCTGCACCGGCACCACCACGGCTTCGGCGCGGGCCACTTCTGCATCGTACGCCGGCCAGCGGGCTACTGCCAACCCGCCTTCGTGGCCGTAGCGTTCCCACAGTTCCTCGGCTGTGTGCGGGGCAAAGGGCGCCAGCATCAGCGTCAGCGACTCCAGCGCCTCACGCACCACGAGGCCCACCTGGGCCGTGCGGGTCCCCTTCTCGGTGAACGTGTACAGCTCGTTGACGAGCTCCATCATGGCCGAGATGGCCGTGTTCATCTGCTTGCGGACGTCGATGTCCTGCGTCACGCGGCGGATGGTTTCGTGTGTCTTGCGGCGGATGGCCCGTTCGTCGGCCGACAGCGCCGCGTGGTCGATGGCGCGGCTTCCGGATGCCGGCGTCGAAGTGGGTCCAGTACCGGCCATCTCGTCGAGCCACTGTTCGGCCAGGCGCCACACGCGCGCCAGCCAGCGATACATGCCGTCCAGGCCGGCGTCGCTCCACTCGACTTCCTTCTCGGGCGGCGCCACGAACATCACGTACGCGCGCAGTGCGTCGGCTCCGACCTTCTGCAGCATCGTGTCCGGATCGACCACGTTGCCCTTCGACTTGGACATCACCGCGCCGTCCTTCAGCACCATGCCCTGCGTCAGCAGGTGCGTGAACGGCTCGCTATGCGTGACCATGCCGAGGTCGCGGAAGACGCGCGCGAAGAAACGCGAGTAGATCAGGTGGAGGATGGCGTGCTCCACACCACCACTGTAGAAGTCCACCGGGCACCAGTACGCGACCTTCGCGGGGTCGAACGGCAGGCGGTGATTGTGCGCGTCGGCAAAGCGGTAGAAGTACCACGACGAGTCCACGAACGTGTCCATCGTGTC
>CAZZGM010000152.1:3977-7500 GCA_964653955.1 uncultured Bifidobacteriaceae bacterium
TCGTGTCGGTCTCGCGCCGGGCCGCGCCGCCGCAGGCCGGGCACGCCACGTTCACGAACGCATCGATGCTCGCCAGTGGCGAATCGCCGCGCCCGGTGAACTGCGCAATCTTCGGCAGTTCCACTGGCAGCTGATCGTCCGGGACCGGCACGACGCCACACTGCGGGCAGTGAATCATGGGGATCGGCGTGCCCCAGTAACGCTGCCGGGAAATCCCCCAGTCCTTCAGGCGAAACTGCACCGTGCCTTCGCCAATGCCCCGCGCTTCCGCCTCCGCCGTAAGCCGCCGCCGGGCTTCGTCGGACGACAGGCCGTCGTACGGACCGGAGTTCACCAACACGCCTTCGTCGGACATGGCCTCCGTCATCGCCGCTACGTCGGGAACGTCACCGTCCGCCGGCTCGATGACCGCGACAATGGGCAGGTCGTACTTGCGCGCGAACTCGAAGTCGCGCTGGTCGCCGTACGGCACGCCCATCACCGCGCCGGTGCCGTATTCGCCGAGCACGAAGTTGGCCACCCACACGGGCACGCGCTGGTTCGTGAAGGGATTGATAGCGTATTGCCCCGTGAAGAACCCTTCCTTCTCCACCTCGCCGCTGATGCGCGCGGAACGGTCCTGACCGCGGAAGCGTGCCACCTGATCACGAAACGCCTTCGGATCTTCTGACAAATCCGCAAACTGCTGGACGAGCGGATGCTCAGGCCCAAGCAGGACGAACGTGGCCCCGTAGATGGTGTCGATGCGGGTCGTGAAGACGTCAATGGCACCCGGCAGATCGGCCAGCGCGTAAGTCACACGCGCGCCCTCCGATCGTCCGATCCAGTTTCGCTGCATCGTCAGCACCTTCTCGGGCCATTCCTTCAGCCCTTCGGTACTGTTCAGCAGGTCGTCCGCATAGGCGGTAATCCGGAAAAACCACTGCTCCAGGTCCTGCTGCTCGACGACGGTGCCACAACGCCAGCAGGCGCCGTCCACTACCTGTTCGTTGGCCAGCACGGTGCGATCCACCGGGCACCAGTTGACCGTCGAGCGTCTGCGGTATGCCAGGCCGCGCTCGAACATGCGGATGAACAGCCACTGGTTCCAGTGGTAGTAGTCCGGCATGCACGTGGCGAGTTCGCGTCCCCAGGCGTAGCTGATCCCGAGGCGCTGCAACTGCCCCTTCATGTGCGCGATGTTGCCCAGCGTCGAGGCTTCCGGATGGATGCCGCCCTTGATGGCCGCGTTTTCGGCCGGCAGGCCGAAGGCGTCCCACCCGAACGGGTGCAGCACGTTGAATCCCTGCAGCCGCTTCAGGCGCGCGACGACGTCGCCAATGATGTAGTTGCGGACGTGCCCCACGTGCGCATGGCCGGAGGGGTACGCAAACATCTCGAGGCAGTAGAACTTGGGGCGGGAAGGGTCTTCGGTCACCTCGAACGCCTGGCTGTCTGCCCAGCGGGCCTGCCACTTGCGATCGAGATCCTGCGGATGGTAGTCGGACACGTCTCGTCTCGTCAGGGAAAGGAACTTCTAAGGATAGCGCATCGCACCAGGCGATTGGCCCGCGCCGGCGCCGGCAGCCCGCGATGCCGCGGTCGGTCGCACATGGCCACTCACCGGTGCCCGGAGGCCACGTCAATGACCGCCTGCAGGGACTCGTCGAGGGCCACCAGGTCGTAGCCGCCTTCGGTGACGAAGACGGCCCGCCCTCCGCACAGCCGATCGGCCGCACCCAGCAACATCGACGTCAGGCGGGTCATGCCGGCCGTGGTCATCCGGCATCCCGCCAGCGGATCCCGTTCGTGCGCATCGAACCCCGCCGACACCAGCAGCAGGTCCGGCCTGAAGCGCTCGAGCGCCGGCAGCACCTCCCGTTCGTAGCGCGGAATCACGTCCTCGTCGGTGGCACCGACCTCGAGCGGCAGGTTCAGCGTGTAGCCCTGGCCGGCACCACGGCCCGTTTCGTCCGCCGCGCCGGTCCCCGGGTAGAAAGGAAACTGGTGCGACGACACGAACAGCACCGTCGGGTCCTCGTAGAACGCGGCCTGTGTGCCATTCCCGTGGTGTACGTCGTAGTCGACGATGGCCACGCGGGCCACACCGCGCGCGCGTGCATGCGCGGCCCCCACGGCCACGCTGTTGTAGAGGCAGAACCCCATGGCGCGGTCCGGTTCCGCATGATGCCCGGGAGGACGCACGGCCGCCACTGCGCGTGTGCCGTCACCAACGTCGAGCACTGTGTCCACCGCTCCCAGCACGGCACCTGCAGCCAGGCGAGCCACCTCCTCGGACTCCGGACACGTGATCGTGTCCGGATCCAGCATCACGGCTTTGCCGCGTGTTGCCACGATCCGTGCGACGTACTCCGGTGTGTGCACACGCAGCAGCGCGTCATCTGTCGCCAGCTCTGGCTCGCGCACGTCACCACCGGCCGCACGAAATCGTTCGACGACCGCCCACATGGTCTCAGCACGCTCGTGCCGTTCGGGATGCCCCGGCGGCGGCTGGTGCAGCGCGAAGCGAGAAGAAGAGAACACAGTCAATGGCATCTGGAGATCTTGTGAGGTGGTGAGGTGGCGATCTGACGTGTCAATCTGGTGATGTGGTGATCTGGGGAACACCCAGCAGTTCGTGGCAGCGGCGTTCTGCCTCGGCCAGTTGACGCTCCAATCGCTGGCGATACGTTTCGAGCGCCTCGTCATCGGCATCCCGCGGCACGACGAAGGGTTCGGTAAACACGAGCGCAATGGTCGTGAAGGGTTTGGGAATCTGCGTCCGATCCCAGCTGCGGAGCGACCACGACGAGGCGGCTTCCATGTGAAAGGCCACCACCGGATTACCGGTGGCCTTCGACAGCCACACCGCGCCGGGCTGTGCCACACGTGCCGGGCCGCGCGGGCCATCCAGCGTAAACGCCGTGGCGCGCGCCTTCGATTCCCGCACGAGCTGCAGCAGCGCCTTTCGTGCACCGCGCGAACTGGATCCCCGTGCCGTCCCGAAACCGAAGCGCTGGATGATGCGGGCAATCCACTCGCCGTCGAAGTTCTCGCTGGTGATGACGACAATGCCGCGGTCGCGGAAGTGGGCAATACCGTGAACGATGCGCCCGTGCCAGAAAGCGTGAATGGCGTGCGCGCCGTCAGCCTCGGCCGTGCGGAGCAGGTGTTCGCCTTCGACGCGCCAGCGCCACGTCCGCCCCAGCAGCCGCAGCAACGGCGTGGCGAGCGCCGCAATGAGCCCGATTTCCAGCTGCTTCCGCCATGACTTCTGCCATGCCGGCACCGACGCGGTCCGCCCCTCCTGTTCCACCTGTTTCGGAATTACACCACAGCCGGACCATCTCCGCCGATCGACTACAATCCTCGTCCATGAAAGGCATCATCCTCGCCGGCGGACAAGGAACGCGGCTCTACCCGTTGACGCTGGCCATCAGCAAGCAGCTGATGCCGGTGTACGACAAGCCGATGATCTACTACCCGCTGACCACGCTGATGCTCGGCGGTATCCGCGACATCCTGATCATCAGCACGCCGCACG
>CAZZGM010000153.1:0-4237 GCA_964653955.1 uncultured Bifidobacteriaceae bacterium
CAACCTGTTTGGCGGGCCGCTGGGCCTCATCCACAAACACGTCACCGGCGCGTTGCCCATCCGCCGCAACACGAAGGACCCGGCCTACCTCATCACGCTGAAGGCCTACGTCGGCACCATCCTTCGCAAACACGATCTGTTTTTCTACCCGGAGGGCGGACGAAGCTACTCGGGCGAGCTCAAGCACCTGAAGACGGGCCTGTTCAGCGCCTGTCTCAACGCGGCCGTCCCGGGCATGTCGCTGGTGCCGGTGGCGGTGTCGTACGACCTCGTCATCGAGGACTACGTGCTGGCGCGGCAGCGCATCAAGCGGTCGCAGCGCGCGTTCAGCCGCGAACTGGCCGAGATGGTGCGCTACGCCGTCGGCTACCGGAGCCGGGCGTTCGTCACGTTCGGCCGCCCGATCGCACTGGACGGCTACGACGCCCAGTCGCGGCGGTCGGTGCTGGAACTGGCGCGCCTCGTCCAGCGCGACATCGGCCGGCTCTACAAGGTGGTGCCGACGGTCGTCCTGGCTGCCGCGATGCGGCCGTCCATCACCCGCGCCGACCTCGCGTCGCGTGTCACGGCCATTCTCGACACACTGGACGCCACGGGCGCCAACCTGGCGGTCCGCTCCGCCGCGGATGTCCTGACCGCGGCCACAGAACCTCTCGTCACCCGCGGTATCATCGTCGTCGAACGCGATCGGTATCGCGTCCGCGAGCGCAACGTCCTGCGCTACTACGCCCGCAGCATCCAGCACCTGATTGCACCTGCCGGCGCCACGCACTGATCGGCGGGCGCCCGGGTTCCCCCGATGATTGACGCCACCTCCAAAGCCCTCTTCCATTCCCTGGCCCAGGTCGACCTCCTGCGCCGTCTGGCATCGCGCTACGGCATGCGTCCCGGCGGCTTCGCCCGGCGCTTCATTGCCGGCGAAACGGTCGAAGAAGCCATCGACGCCGTCGCCGACCTGCCGGCGCGCGGGCTCCGCCTGACGCTCGACTACCTGGGCGAAAGCGTGCTCAGCTTCGACGAGGCCAGTGCCGCCACCGACGAGTACGTGCGCATCATCGGCGCCATCGTGCAGTCGGGCATCGAGCGGAACATCTCGTTGAAGCTCACGCAACTGGGCCTCGACGTCGACCGCGCCACGGCGGTGGACAACATGCGGCGCATCCTCGAGCCGGCCGACCAGCACGGGTTCTTCGTGCGCATCGACATGGAGAACTCGCCCTACACGGACAGCACGCTGCAGGTGCTCGAAACGTTGTGGCAGCAGGGACATCGCGGCGTCGGCACGGTCATCCAGTCGTGCCTCATGCGATCGCCGGACGACATCCGCCGCCTGAACGAGATGGGCGCGCGCGTACGGCTGGTGAAGGGCGCTTACAAGGAACCCAAAACCGTGGCGTTCCAGAGCAAGGCCGAAGTGGACGCCGCGTTCGTGACGCTCATGCGCGACCTGCTGGATCATGGGACCTTTCCGGCCATCGCCACGCACGACCCGGCCATGATCGACGCCACGAAACAGTACGCCGCCGAACGCGGCTACGCGAAGGACCGTTTCGAGTTCCAGATGCTGTTCGGCATCCGCCGCGACCTGCAGAACGCGCTGATGCAGGAAGGCTACGGCGTTCGTGTTTACATCCCCTACGGCAAGCAGTGGTTTCCCTATTTCATGCGCCGCCTCGGCGAACGGCCCGCCAACGTCGGCTTCGTGCTGAGAGGCGTGTTGGGAGAGCGGAGGTAAGAACCTCAGAACCCGGCAGTGCTCCACCTCCCCGCCAGTTCCACCAGCGTATTGCGGCAGGTGATGACGCTGGCCGTGTCCACATATTCCTCGCCGCTGTGCAGGCCGGCGCCCGAAGGGCCGTAGAGGACCGACGGGATGCCGGCGTCGCCCAGGACGGAGGCGTCGGTCCAGAAGCTCATGCCGCACACGGATGGCGCGCCCGTGGCGCCTGAGGCCAGGCTCAGCGTCCGGACGAGCGGGTGCGTTGGCGCAATTTCGTACGCGGAGCGCGCAAACAAGGGGCGGCTGGCGGCGGTGAACGAAGCGTCTGCCGCGGCAAGACGTGCGAGGATGTCGGCGACGTTACGGGCACCGACGCCGGGGGCCTCACCGGGCAGCGTCCGGCGTTCCATCTGCAGGTGACAGCGGTCCGGATAAGAACTGAGTTCCCGTCCACCGTGAATCAGCGACGCGTGCAGCGAGGCGGTGCCCAGCAGCGCGTGCGGCGCCTGCGCCTGCAACGACCGATCGAGCGCGTCGAGTTCCACCAGCACCCGCCCCATCAGGCGAATGGCGTCGCGTCCATCCTGCGGGCGGCTGCCGTGGGCCGCCACGCCTTCCGTCTCGACTTCCACCCACTCGAATCCCTTGTGCGCCACGGCAATGGCCAGATCGGTGGGTTCGGTCACCACCGCGCCGTCCGCACGCCAGCGTGTCACCAGCGCGTCGGCGCCAATGCTGGAATGTTCTTCGTCCACGACGCACGCCAGGACGAGACGGCCGGCGGCCAGGCCGCCCGACTCCACCACCACGCGCGCCGCATCCACCATGGCCGCCACGCCACTCTTCATGTCCTGTGAGCCGCGGCCGTAGATGCGGCCGTCGCGCTCCACCGGGTCGAACGGCCGCGACATCCCGGCCACGCCCACCGTGTCGATGTGCCCGCAGTACATCAGCGACCGTCCCGGCGCTCGGCCCTCGAGCACGCCCACCACGTTCGGACGCCCGGGCGTCACCTCCTCGACGTACACCTCGAGACCGATGCCACGCATGTATTCGGCCAGCGCGCGGGCCACGGCCGCTTCGCCCGCCGCGTCCGGCACGAGCGACGGGTTGACCGAGTCAATGCGAACGAGCTGCTTCAGGAGAGAGACGACGGGATCCATGAGGTACCTCGCGCAGAATACCCTACCGCTCCACGGCAGCGGCATTCGGCATCGGCCTCCGGGATAATGTCTGTGAGTGGATGTGACACCAGGAGCAGAAGCAGAAGCGCGGCGGATTGCCGAAGCCGTGCGCACGCATGGCGGACGCGCGCTGGCCGTTGGCGGCTTCGTCCGCGATCGCCTGCTGGGCCGCGCGTCGAAGGATCTCGACCTCGAGGTGTTCGGCATTGCGCAGGACGACCTGCAGCGGCTGCTGACCACGCTCGGCCGCGTCGAGCCCGTGGGGCAGGCCTTCCCCGTCTACAAGCTCGGCACGGTCGACGTGGCCCTGCCCCGCCGCGAGTCCAAGACCGGCCGCGGGCATCGCGGCTTCACCGTCACGGGCGATCCGGACATGCCGTTCGACGAAGCCGCGCGGCGGCGCGACTTCACCATCAACGCCATTGCCTGGGATCCGCTGACGGAGGAGTACCTCGATCCGTACGACGGCCGAATCGACCTCGAACGCCGGGTGCTGCGCGTCGTGGATCCCGAACGTTTCGGCGACGACTCGCTGCGTGTGCTGCGCGCCGTGCAGTTTGCCGCCCGCTTCGAGTTCACGCTGGAACCGGCCAGCGCCGACATCTGCCGCCGCATTCCACTGGACGATCTGCCGGCCGAGCGCATCTGGGGAGAGGTGGAAAAGCTGCTGCTCGTCGCCGAACGGCCTTCCCTTGGACTTCGTCTCGCGCGCGATCTCGGTGTCGTCGAACAGGTACTGCCCGAGATGGTGCCGCTCTATGACTGCCCCCAGGATCCGGAGTGGCATCCCGAAGGCGACGTGTGGACGCACACGCTGATGGTGGTGGACGAAGCGCGGCAGCGCAGCCACGACCTCGGCCGCGCCGAGCGCGCCATCATGATGCTGGGCGCGCTGTGCCACGACCTCGGCAAGCCGCTGACCACCGTGCACCTGGACGGCCGTGTGAAATCACCCGGACACGAAGCGGCCGGAGTGCCACTGGCCACGGCCATCCTCGATCGCCTCAACATCAACAGCCTCGACGGCGTCGACGTCCGCGCGCAGGTCCTTGGCATCGTTGCCGAACACCTGCGGCCGAGTGCGTTCCACAAGGCGAAGGACACCATCAAGGACGGCGCCTTCCGGCGCCTCGCGCAGCGGGTGGATCTCGAACTGCTGACACGCTTCGCGCGCGCCGACTGCAACGGGCGGCTCGGCACGTTCGACTGCTCGGCCATGGACTGGTTCATCGAACGCGCCCGCTCGCTGGGGGTGCAGCACGAAGCGCCAGCTCCCATCCTGATGGGCCGCCACCTGCTGGCCATGGGCGTGCCGCCCGGCCCCGCGCTCGGC
>CAZZGM010000153.1:4337-7481 GCA_964653955.1 uncultured Bifidobacteriaceae bacterium
ACTTCCGCACGTTGGCGAACTGATCACCATCGTTGTAGGCGGGCAGTTCAGGCGCCGCGGCAATGCGCCACGCCAGCTGCGCCAGCACCTGCAGGTCCTCGATGCCACCGCTGAAATCCCACGATGGGTCGTACTCGTCACCAGGCTGGTGGTAGTCGGTGCCGTTGTATTCCTCCTGCTTCTTCAGCAGCGCCGCGGCGTTCGCCCCTGTGAACTGCTTCGGCTCCGACAGCGACAACGCCGGCACACCGGCCTTGGCAAACGGGAAGTGATCCGAGCGGAAGAAGTAGCCGCGCTCCGGGTGGCTGTCCTGTCCCAGCGTCCGCCCCCGCTCCTGCAGCACCGCCTCGAGCATCGGCCCCAACGTGGACCTGTCGGACCCGAGCATCACCATGTCGGCAGTGGGTCCGAGGTAGTTGAGGCCATCCACGTTGATGTTGGCTGCGATTTGCGCTGGCGGCACGGGCGGATGCTGCACGAAGTACTCCGAACCCAGAAGTCCGGACTCTTCCGCCGTCACGAACGCGAAGTACACCGCGCGCGCCGGCCGCTCCGGCGCACGAGCCATGGCCCTGGCCAGTTCGATTAGCGCCGCGCAGCCGGACGCGTTGTCGTAGGCGCCGTTGTAGATACGATCCGCATCCTTCGGCTCACCCGGCTGCAGGTCGCGCACGCCGAAGTGATCCCAGTGCGCCGTGAACACCACGGCCTGCTCGTTGTTCGTACCCGGCAACCGGCCAATCACGTTCGACGCGGTCTTCCGCGCCGAACGCTGCTGCAGCGTCGCCGCGGCACGAATACCCAGCGGCGTGGCCTTGAACCCTCTGGCCGACGCCGCCTTCCGCAGCGCATCCAGATTCCTGCCCGCCTGCCGCGCGAGGTCACGCGCGGCGGTCTCCGTAATCCACGCCTTGATACCAAGCGCCGGCGTGCCCGGCTCGGGCGGCAGCGAATACTGTGTGCCGCTCCACGACGACTGCACCACCTGCCACGGATACGTGGCCGACTCGTCGGTGTGAATCAGCAACGCGCCAGCAGCGCCCTGACGTGCCGCCTCTTCGTACTTGTAGGTCCAGCGTCCGTAGTACGTCAGCGCCGGCCCATCGAACAGATCGGGCTCATCGGGCGGTGCGGGTGGATCGTTCACCATGATCATCACCCACTTGCCCTTCACGTCGACGCCGGCGTAGTCGTTCCACCGCAGCTCGGGCGCATTGATCCCGTAGCCCACGAACACCACATCGCCCTGCACCTGCACCCGCGGCGTCTCCACGCCCGAGAACGCAACGATGTCCTGGAGGTAGCGATAGGTGGCGCCGGGTACGCTCAGCGCGAACGTCCGCTCGACGACGGATTCGACGATGGGAACGGGCTGGAAGAAGGTACCGTTTTCGCCGGCCGGCTCGAGCCCCAGCGCCTCGAGTTGCGCAGCCAGATAGGCTTCGGTCAACTGTCCACCGCGCGTGGCGGGCGCGCGGCCTTCGAACAGGTCGGACGACAACATCCGCAGATGCGCCACGAGCGACGTGGTGTCGATCTCCGCCTCCGCGGGTCCGGAGGGCGGCGCCTCGGGCGCCGGTGGTGGCGCCTGACTGCACGACGCAAGGGTCAGGGACAGGAGCAGCACACCGGAAAGTCGCATGCGGGGAAGCATATCAGCGCCGGCGTGCGTCCCGTCCACGGCAGGCGGCACCGGGCCGGCCCGCCGTGGATGCCTGAAACGATCTGCCGGGGCTCCTGCCCCGGCGCTACTTCGTGTGCTGCGCCAGGAACCCGAGGACGCGCGGCCACGCCTGCTCGGACGCACGGTAGTTGGCGCCGCCGCGATCCTGTTGCGCGCGCAGAAAGCCATGGCCGGCACCATCGTAGATTTCGTATTCGAACGTCTTCCCCAGCTTCTTCATTTCGGCCGCCGCCGGCTCGATGGTCGCGTTCACCCGCGCATCGTCCTCACCGTAAAGGCCGAGCACGGGTGCGTTGATTTTCGCGAAGTCGGGAGCGTTGGCCGGTGAGGTGCCATAAAACACGATGGCCGCGTCGACACCAGGTTCAGCCACCGCAAACTCGAAGCTGCGCGCCCCGCCCCAGCAGTAACCAACTGTGGCCGTCTTGCCGTTGGCCTGCGGCATCGTCAGCGCGTGCGCCCGCACGGCCTTCAGCCGGTTGGCGGCCTCTTCGGGCGTCAGGCCGGTGATGACCTTGCGGGCCTCGTCGGGGCTGCCGATTTCGGCCGTGCCGCCACCGCCCGGGCCCATGCCGCTCAGCAGATCGGGCGCAATGGCAATGTAGCCGTCTTCCGCCAGCTGATCGGCCACGCCCTGAATCCACGGCTGCAACCCGAAGATCTCCATGATGACAATCACGACCGGCGCCTTCTCGGTCGTGTTCGGGTAAGCCACCCACGACTTGATGGGCGGACCACCGGCGTAGGAGATGTTCACCCACTCGTTCTTCTGCTTCGAAGATTTCAACGCGGCTTCGGCCTGTTCGAACCCCGGCGGCACGCGCGCGTTGTCCGGTCGCGTGAACGGCGGATACTGCGCCTGCGCCGCCTGGCCGGCGTCCATCACGTGGCCCGCATGCGGGTCCTCCACCGCGACGGGCGCGCGATAGGCCATGGCCACCGCGCTCCCGATGGCCACGGTGGTTACGGCAAGCAATCCGAACTGCTTCATGGTCTCCCTCCGTTCCAGTTCCGGCTTCAGGCAAGCTACGCGAACGTGGTCAGAGATGTTTACGCAGGAACGCCAGCGCCCGCGGCCACGCCTGTTCGGTCGCCCGGAAGTTTGCGCCGGCACGGTCGGCCTGCGATCCCACGAAACCATGCCCGGCACCTTCGTAGATCTCGTGCTCGAACACCTTCCCGTGCTCCTTCAGTGCCGACGCCGCCCCCTCGATGGTCGCGTTCACCCGCGCATCGTCTCCGCCATAGAGGCCGAGGATGGGAGCACCGACCGAGGCGTAGGCCGGCGACACGTCGGGCGCGCCGCCATAAAACACGACGGCCGCGTCGAGCGACGGCTGGTGCAGCGCGTATTCGAAGCTGCGTGACCCGCCCCAGCAGAAACCCATCGTCGCGATCTTGCCGTTGGCCGCGGGAATGGTCAGCGCATACTCGCGCACGCGATCGAGCATGGACGCGGC
>CAZZGM010000154.1:0-7423 GCA_964653955.1 uncultured Bifidobacteriaceae bacterium
AGATGGCCGGACTGGTCATGTGGTAGGTGGAATAGACCGAGGCCTGGAGGTTGAAGATGCCCTCCGGGTAGCGGACGTGGCTGCGCAGGCCGGCCGGCATGTCATCGATGGGGCGGAACAGCGATGGGAAGAGCGTCTGCAGCGTCTGCACCATCGGGTCGGCGGCGTGTGCCACGTAGAAGGTGGTGGTGCCGTTGTAGGCGTCGATAACCACCTTCACCGAGTTGCGGATGTAGTTGACGCCGCGCGCCGCTTCCGTGGAATAGGGATAGCGGCTCGACGCCGTGTACGCATCCTGAATCCAGAACAGGCGTCCGTCCTCGAGTACGAGATAGGGATCCTGATCGTAGAGGAGGAAGGGCGCGATCTTCGAGACGCGGCGGCGGATCTGCCGGTCGTAGATCAGACGGCTTTCTTCGGTGATGTCATCGCTCAGCAGGATCTGGTACGAGCGGAAGTTGAGCGCGAACAGGAGCTTTCTGGTCAGCGAATTCAGCACCACCCCGCCGGTGCCGTCGTAGTCGGTGAAGACGTTGTCGTCGCCCTTCGGATAGTGGAATTCGCGGGCCCGCGTTCGCGCGATGACGTATTCGTTGGAGAGCTCGCCGAAGTAGATGCTGGGTTGCGTCACCGGCAGGTCCACGGTGGACACCGGCGGCAGGTCCTGCACGAACAGCACGGGCAGGCCTTCGTTGGTCACCTGGTTCACCGGGCCGAGCGTGATGCCGTGCCCGTGCGTGAACACCAGACGCTCGTTGATCCACGTGCGGTTGGGCAGCGACGAAGGATTCAGCTCGCGTGCCGACAGCATCACCTGGCGCGTGCGGCCGCCAATCTGATAACGGTCGTTGTCCACGGAGATGAAGTCGTAGTAGGTGCGGATCTCCTGGATCTGGCCGAACGTCTCGAGCAGCTGCTGATGGTCCCACAGGCGGACGTTGTCGAGCGTGGCCCGATTGCGGGCGATGTCCTCGCGCGTCAGTTCGGCGTCGCCCGACAACTCGCGTTCTTCCACGGCGTCCACGCCAAAGGCGCGGCGCGTGGCGGCAATGTTGTATTCGATGAACGGAGCTTCACGCGCCTGTTCGTTGGGTGACACGACGAAGCGCTGCAACACGCCCGCGTAGGCCTGACCACCGAGGAGTACCGCGCCGTACAGCAGGGCGGCACCGGCCAGCAGTCCGGTGCGTCCCGTGAGGGCTGCCGTGCCGGAGAGCCCCGCGCCCACCAGTGAGATCAGCGTGAGGAGCAGCGCCGCCGGCAGCCGTGCTTCCACGTCGGCGTAGCTGGCGCCCTGGATGATGCCCGACGGCAGCACGAGGTAGTGCGCCCGGCCAATCCAGGCCCCCAGCGCCAGCACGATGAACAATGCCGCGGCCAGCCACGACAGGTGCGGCCACACGCGCGGACCGATCTTCGGGCCGAACGGCGTCATTGCCAGCTGCCCGGCCACGGCGTAGAGTGCCGCGCTGCCCAGGGCCGCCAGGGCGACGAGCGCAAACGTGACGTTGCGCACCAGTTCGAGTACCGGCAGCGTGTAGATGTAGAACGCCGGGTCGTGCCCGAGCACGGGGTCGGGATTGCCGAACGGCACGTGATACCACCAGGTGACGACCGTCAGCCACTGATTCGAGGCATAGGTGGCCACCAGGAATGCGCCGCCGAGCGCCGCAATCTGGGCGATGGGACGCAGCTGCGCGCGCGTCGGCAGCGACACCGTGAAGCCGTCTCGCGTGGTGAACGACACCGGCTCGATGGTGAGGCTTTGCCACGCCATGCGCAGGTGCAGCATCAGCCATCCGGCAGCCAGGAGGAACACCACCGCACCCAGCACCAGCTGGGCCGTGACGGAGAGCAGGAGCACGGGGCGGTAACCCACCTCGTCGAACCAGAGCCAGTCGGTTGCCAGCGACAACGTGGAGGGCAGGACGAAAAACACGAAGCCGGCCAGCAGAATGGCAACGAACCGGAACGACGCACCAGGGGAAGGTGAGGCAGCCATGACGCCTAATCATCCCGGTAATGTGAACATCAGGGCAAGGTGTACGTTGATACGCTCCACTAGTCCTTGCCGCTGAGCCGTCGCCGCGCCCGGCGGTCGTCGCGTGTAGGCCGGCCCATGGTGAGACTCACCGCGCGGGTCAGCCGTTCGATCCGTCTCATCTCCAGCTCTTCCGCGGTTGGCGGTGGCGTGCGGTCGTCGTAGAGAGCGCGCGCGTCGGCCTTTGGAAGGTGTGTGTCGGCCAGACCCATCACCACGAGTGTTTGCCGGCGGCCGAGCGGACGCGCAATCACCAACTCGTCACCGACCTTCAACTCGCGGTGCGGCTTGGCCGCGGCGCCATTGACGCTGACCTTGCCCAGGCGGCAGGCCTTCTGCGCCTCGGATCGGGTCTTGAACAGGCAGGCGACATCCAGCCAGACGTCAAGGCGCACAGCCATGCGGAAGGGTACCCCACCTGGTGGACCGCATCAACGAAACCTCAAGGGCCGTCATCGGCGCTCAATGCCGGTTTCCGGCCCGTTCCGAAGGAACGGGCCCTGCAGGAATCGACCAGATAGTCCACTTAGTGGCTGGCGTGCACGGTGAGGACGGGGCAGGGCGCCTTGCGCACGAGGCGTTCCGCCACGCTGCCCATGACCACGTGGCCCAGCGGTCCACGTCCGTGCGTGCCCATGACGATGAGCCCGATGCCGTGGTCGTTGGCGTAGCGGTGGATTTCGGCGACGGGATGTCCCGAGAGCGTGGTGGTGACGGCGCGAAGCGTCTGGCGTTCGTCTTCCGTGACGAGCGCCTCCAGACGCGCACGGGCTTCCTTCTCCCACTCCTCCTGCAGCGATGCCAGCGAGAATCCGTAGGCTTCTACGGCCCACGGCTGGCCGTATGGCTCCTCGATGACATGGACGATGTGCAGCGTGGCACCGAAGGCGCTGGCAAATGCCTTTCCGTAGCGCAGGGCGGCGGCAGACGTGTCGCTGAAATCCGTGGGAACCAGCACGTGTTCGATGGCAATCATCACAAGCCTCCGTCGCCGGCCGGTGCAAGGCTGGTGCCGGCCGATTTCCGGCCAAAGTCTACTGCGTCTGCCGGAATCCCGGCACGGAAGACTCCTGTTAGGCTAGGCGCGCATGCCATCCAACACCCGCCGTCCTCATTCGTCCATCGTCCTGCGCGGTCCGTCGCGGGCCGCGGCGCGCGCCATGCTCCATGCCGTCGGGTTTACGCGCGCCGACTTCAACAAGCCGCAGGTCGGCATCTGCGCGGCGTGGAGTCAGGTGACGCCGTGCAACATGCACCTCGACACGCTGGCGGACCGTGCCTCCGCGGGCGTGGACGCCGCCGGCGGCAAGGCCGTGACGTTTGGCACCATTACGGTGTCCGACGGCATCTCGATGGGCACCGAAGGGATGAAGTACTCGCTGGTGTCGCGCGAGGTGATTGCCGACTCGGTGGAAACGGTGGCCGCGGCCGAAGGGTTCGATGGCCTCGTGGCCATTGGCGGGTGCGACAAGAACATGCCGGCCATGGTGATGGGCATGGCGCGCCTCGACCGGCCGTCCGTGTTCGTTTATGGCGGCACCATCATGCCGGGCATCTGGCGCGGGCAACCGGTGGACATCGTTTCGGTGTTCGAAGCGGTGGGCCGGCACGCCGCCGGCACGCTCAGCAGCCGCGACCTTGCGGATCTGGAACAGCACGCGTGCCCTGGTGCGGGATCGTGCGGCGGCATGTACACGGCCAACACCATGGCGTCCGCGATTGAAGCACTGGGGCTGAGTCTGCCGAACAGTTCCGCGCAGGCCGCCGTATCGCCTGACAAACAGGCCGACGCCGAGCGCGCGGGCCGAGCCGTGGTGAGGTTGGTGGCGCGTAATCTGCGGCCGAGCGACATTCTCACACGCCGGTCGTTCGAAAACGCCATCACCACGGTCATTGCGCTGGGCGGGTCGACCAATGCCGTGCTGCACCTGCTGGCCATGGCGCAGGCGGCGGGTGTGCGGTTGTCCATTGACGACTTCACGCGGATTGGCCGGCGTGTGCCCGTGCTGGCCGACCTCAAGCCGAGTGGCCGTCACGGGATGGCGGATCTGGTGAAGATTGGTGGACTGACGCCGTTGCTGAAGCGCCTGCTCGATCGCGGCCTGCTGCACGGTGATGCGATGACCGTGACGGGGCGTACGCTGGCGCAGAACCTGAAGGGCGTGGCCGACTATCCCGCCGGCCAGACGGTGGTGATGGACATGGACGCGCAGGTGAAGCCCGCCAGTCACCTGGTCATACTGCGCGGAAACCTGGCGCCGGACGGGGCCGTGGCCAAAATCACCGGGAAGGAAGGCGAGCGATTCGAAGGGCGCGCACGTGTGTTCGACCGGGAGGAACGTGCGCAGGCGGCCATCCTGGCCGGGCGCGTGAAGAAGGGCGACGTGGTGGTGATTCGCTACGAAGGTCCGCGTGGCGGACCCGGCATGCGCGAGATGCTGGGACCAACCGGCGCGCTCATGGGGCGCGGCCTTGGAGCCGATGTGGCGCTCATCACGGATGGACGCTTCAGCGGCGGCACGCACGGCTTCGTCGTCGGACACATCACGCCGGAAGCGGCTGTGGGCGGGCCACTGGCGCTGGTACGCAATGGCGATCGGATTGTGATTGATGCCGTGAAGCGTGAGGTGATGCTGGACGTACCTGCCGCGGAGTTGCGGCGCAGGCGCCAGGCGTGGAAGGCGCCGCGGCCGCGCTACACGCGCGGCGTGCTGGCGAAGTACGCGCGCCTGGTGAGTTCGGCGAGCGAGGGAGCGGTCACGGATGGATACTGAGACGATCTGGTGATTTGGTGATCTGGTGATCGAGCGGCCAAGAGCGTGCTGCGTCGTGGCTCGTGGTCGGCTCGCGCGAGCGAAGATAAAATACAGCGTCAGGAGAAGGCCACTGTGAAAACGTCCTTTGTTGCCGCGGGTGTCGTGTGTGCTTCAGCGCTGGTCGTTGGTGCGCTGGTGCTGGCGCAGGTTCCTGTCGATCCACGGGCGCCCAATGGTGTCGGGCAGGTGCCGGCGTTTCCCGGGCAGACCGATGCGCCCGAACAGAAGCTGAACGTGGCCTTCGATGTCGTCACCGTGGTGGAGGGCTTGCAGAACCCGTGGAGCGTGGCGTTTCTGCCGGGCGGCAAGCTGCTGATTACCGAGCGTCCGGGCCGGTTGCGCGTGCTGGGCACGGATGGCCGGTTGTCGGAGCCGGTCGCGGGGCTCCCGGAGGTGGAGGCACGTGGTCAGGGCGGGCTGCTGGACGTGGTGCTCGACCCGGCGTACGCGACCAACCGCACCATCTACTGGAGCTACGCCGATCCGCGTGGCGGTGGCATCAACAACACGGCGGTGGCGAAGGGCACGTTCGTCGACGGGGCCGCGCCGCGCGTGGAGGATGTGACGGTCATTTATCGACAGGCGCCGTCGCTCGACTCGGGACTGCACTTCGGCAGCCGCCTCGTGTTTGGCCGCGACGGCACGCTGTTCGTGACGCAGGGCGATCGGTCCATTACCGAAGGCCGCATGCAGGCGCAGAAGATGGACAGCCTTCTTGGCAAGATCGTTCGCATCAACCCGGATGGTTCCATTCCCGACGACAACCCGTTCGTGGGCAAGGCCGGCATCCGCTCCGAGATCTGGTCGTCGGGTCACCGCAACATCCAGGCGGCGGTGCTGCATCCGGACACCGGTGAGCTGTGGGAAGTGGAACACGGCACGCGCGGCGGCGACGAAATCAACATTGCGCGCAAGGGCAGGGACTACGGCTGGCCGATGGCCGCCTACGGCATCGAATATCGCGGCGGTCCCATCCTCGAAGGCAAGACCCAGCAGGAGGGCACCGAGCAGCCCATCTACTACTGGGACCCCGTGATCGGCCCAAGCGGCATGACCTTCTACACGGGTGACCTGTTTCCCGCGTGGAAGGGGAGTCTCTTCGTCGGCGGCCACGCCACGAACGATCTCGTGCGCCTCACGGTGAAGGACGATCGCGTGGTGGGCGAGGAACGTCTGCTCACGGATCTCCAGCCGAGGCCCGAGCGCATCCGCGACGTGCGGCAGGGACCGGACGGCGCGCTCTACCTGCTCACCGACAGCGGATCCGCACGGCTCATCAAGCTGGTGCCGAAGAAGTAGTGCGTCCGCGTACCCGCCGCTTCCGAGCGGGCATGTAACGTAAAGGGTCATGCAAGCGTAAGGGCCGGGCCGAGGTGGCACTCGCGCGCGTCGTGGTGTGTACAGGCGATTCGCTACCTGCGGCGCGCGTGAACCTCACACGACACAACGGGTTGCTGGTTTGAGCGACGTCCGCCGCACGTAGAAAGCCCGCTACGGAACAGCAAATGGCAAGCGCCAGAGGGCCGCTCGAATTCTCAGACGGTGATCGTCGCTGAGCCTGGACGCCGGTTGGGCGTCCGGCGAAATATAGATTCCCCGAAGTTCCTCGCGATTAAACGCCCAGATCGAATCAAGGTGCCGTCGATTGGACAGATCACGGCACTTCTCTCCTCGCCACTGAAGCATGGGGGCACTAAGAACTTCGTCGAGCACGGTATGAGACGGCAACCCTTCTCGGAATATCATGACAAGAATGTTGGGCTCGCCTGGTGCCACTTGGTTCAGTTCCTCGGCAACCTTGGCATGTACCCGGAGAGCTTCGTGGTGCGGTCCGGGGCCTGTGCCGACCCATGTACCGGACGGTGACTTGGCAGCCTTGACATCGACGCCGTCCCAGAACTGTCCTTGGGTTAAGACCGTCACCTCGACAAAAACACGATTGCCGGCAACGGCAATCGCGAGGTCTGCCTGCCGCATGGTCCCTGGAATGCCCGGGAACCACCCAGCGAACACTCCATCCGCGCGCGCAGCCTGATAGAGAGAAAGCTCTGCGAGAACGGGTACTGTTTCCGTTGCCAGACGACTTAGGATTTTTTCGCGCGTTCGAGACTCGATCTCTTCTAAGCACCGGTCGAGCGTGGCCCATAGGTTGGGGTTCTTGAGCAAATAAAGGAACAGGGGCGGGAACGACGGAGCACCGTAACGGCGGGTGATTTGGCCAATGAGCGATCGCCCACGTTCCCACTCGTCTCGGGTTAGTCCACTCCCAAGGTGGCGACTGAACGCCCGGAATCGGCGTAAATCCTCGGCCGTGTCGATGAGGCCAACTCGATAGGCGTCAACGGCGGAGTCCGTATAGACCATCCTGTCCACCCATGTTGTTGCTGTGGCGGAGCCACGCTGCGATCAGGCCGAGTGGGACCCCTGGCGGGGCAGTCAACAATCTGCTTCGAGCTGAGGTCGTAAGCTATGGATTTTGCTGGGGCTCTTGGTGGCCAGGGACGGGATCGAACCGCCGACACCGTGATTTTCAGTCATGTATCACGGTTCTTTCAAAAGCTTTCAT
>CAZZGM010000155.1:0-7392 GCA_964653955.1 uncultured Bifidobacteriaceae bacterium
TCTACCAGATCCACAAGACGCGCTGCATCTTCTGCGGCTACTGCGAAGAGGCCTGTCCGGTGTCGGCCATTTTTATGGGCAAGGACTACGAACTGGCCGTCTACAGCAAGGACGACTTCATCTGGGACAAGACCGAGTTGCTGGTGCCCCCGGCCGAAGGCGAGACGGCACCCATGGCGGCACGCTAGCCGCGGTCGGTGCACCTCGTGTGCCCACCTGCTTCCCGGTCGTCCGTTTCCGGACGTTGACGGGGGGTGCATGGTGAGCGGTCTGACATCTCCGGACCGCTGCCCGTATCCACGCTGATGAAACCCTTTCTCGACGCCCTGTCCGAGCGCGTGCTGATTTGCGATGGCGCGATGGGCACGATGCTCTATGGCAAGGGTATCTTCATCAACCGCTGTTTCGAATCGCTGACGCTGACCGACCCCGACCTGGTGCGTGACGTCCACGCGCAGTATTGCCGGGCGGGCGCGGACGTCATCGAGACGAATACGTTTGGTGCCAATCGCGTCAAGCTGCGCGCGTTCGGCCTCGGCAACCGCGTGACGGAAATCAACGAAACGGCGGCGCGGCTGGCGCGCGAGGTGTGCGACGCGGCAGGAGAGACCGGACGGTATGTGGCCGGCGCCCTTGGCCCGCTCGGCGTCCGCGTGGAGCCGTGGGGCAAGACCGGCGTCGACGAAGCGGAAGCGTTGTTTCGCGAACAGGCCGAAGCCCTCGAGGCCGGGGGCGTGGACCTGTTCATGCTCGAGACGTTCCGCGACCTCAACGAGATGGGAGCGGCTATTGCCGCCGTCCGTTCGGTGTCGGATCTGCCGATCGTCGCCCAGATGACCACGGAGGAAGACGGCGACAGCCTGGACGGCATTCCCCCCGAACGGTTCGCGACCGATCTGGTGGCCCGTGGGGCGCAGGTGGTGGGACTCAACTGCAGCGTCGGACCGGCACCCATGCTGGAGACGCTCGAGCGAATGGCCGCCGTGGTGGACGTGCCGCTAGCGGCGCAGCCCAACGCCGGCAAGCCGCGCGATATCGAGGGGCGCAACCTCTATCTCTGCTCACCCGATTACATGGCGTCTTACGCGCGCCGTTTCGTGTCGGTTGGTGTCCGTCTCGTGGGCGGGTGCTGTGGCACGACGCCGGAGCATATCCGTCAGATGCAGCTGGCCATTCGTGCGATGGCACCCGGACTGGCACGCCGCGGCCGCGAGTCGGGCGAGACACGTGAGGCGCACGTGTCGGTGGCCAGCCAGCCCAACGCGCAACCGCCGGCGCCACTCGCCGAGAAGTCCGCACTGGCACGGCGGTTGTCCGCCGGCACGTTCGCCACCATTGTCGAGGTCCCGCCGCCACGTGGTCACGACGCAGCGGAAGCCCTGGCCGCAGTCGGACGGCTGAAGGCGCACGGCGTCGATGTCGTGGTCATTCCCGACGGACCACGAAGCGGCGCGCGGCTGAGCGCGCTGGCGCTGGCCGTCCTGGTTGGACAGCAGGGCGTGGAACCCGTGTTGCAGTATTCCTGCCGCGACCGCAACCTGCTGGGGATCCAGTCCGATCTCCTGGGCGCTCACGCGCTGGGGGTACGTAACCTGCTGGGGATTACCGGCGACGTGCGCAGCCTGGGCGACATCCCCGACGCCACGGCGGTGTTCGATGTCGACTCCATTGGCCTGACCAACGTGGTCAACCGGTTGAATCACGGTCTGGATGTCGGCGGGCAGTCCATCGGTACGCCGACGCGGTTCCTGGCCGGGGTCATGGCCAATCCGTCCCGGGAACTCGATCACGAGATACGGCGGCTGGCCTACAAGGTGGAGGCCGGTGCGGAGTTCGTGATTACGCGTCCCATCTTCGACCCGGCGGCGTTCGAACGGTTCCTGAAGCATGTCGAGCCGTTCCAGGTGCCGGTGGTGGTGGGCATCTGGCCGTTCGACAGCGCGCTGCACGCGGAGTTCATGGCCAACGAGGTGCCCGGCGTGACGGTGCCCGAGGCCATCGTGGCGCGCATGCGGCGCACGGAAACCGCTGACGCCGCATCGGCCGAAGGCGTGGTCATTGCGCGGGAGCTGCTGGCCGATCTGCGGCCGATGGCCGCCGGCGTTCATGTGTTCACGGCGTCGGGTCGCGTGGAGCGGGCGTTCGATGTGCTGGCGTGACAGGCCGTGACTACGGTCGTGCCGGCTCGACAAGTCTGATATAGTCCAGAGCGCCGCGGAGGGTGCATGCCGTTGTTTTCACAGCCGAGCAGACAGTCCGACGAGTACGTTTCGGGCGGGGACAGCGCAACGCGGGCGCTGTCGGTCACCGTTGTCGAAAACGATTTCGTCGCGCGCGTCTATCAGAAACTGGCCGGCGTTTACGACTACACCTTCGGGCCGACCCTGCATCCGGGGCGTCTGGAGGCCATCCAGAAAATGCGCATCCGCCCGGGTGATCGCGTGCTGGAAGTGGGCGTGGGCACCGGCATCAACTTGTCGCTCTACCCCCGGACCTGCGCGGTGACCGGCATCGACCTGTCATCGAAGATGCTCGAGAAGGCCCAAAAACGTATCGTCGACAAGGGCCTGACGGACTGCCAGGTGATGGAGATGAACGCCGAGCACCTGGCGTTTGCCGACGACTCGTTCGATGTCGTCTACGCGCCTTATGTCATCAGCGTGGTGCCCGATCCGGTGAGAGTGGCACGCGAGATGTGCCGGGTGTGCCGTCCGGGCGGACGGGTGGTCATCCTGAATCACTTCAAGAGCACCAACCCGATTCTGTCGAAGATGGAGCGCGCCATTTCGCCGCTCACGGTGCACATCGGCTTCAAGGCCGATCTGGATCTGGACGGGTTCCTGGCTCAGGCCAGCCTCACGCCCATGTCGATCGAAAAGGTGAACGTGCCCCGGATGTGGACGCTCGTCACCTGCGAAAAGCCAGCCTGACCTCTCCGTTCACGGACGGCCCGCCCGAACGCGTATTGGCGTTCGGACAGGCGCGTCCCGTGTCACGTTACGCCCGCGGCGGACCGAACGGATCCTCGAGTGACGGGCTCTGCGGCGTCATCAACTCGGCGCCGTTCTCCGTGATGATCATGTCGTCTTCGAGCCGCACGCCGAACTCGCCTGGCAGATAAATCCCCGGCTCGTCGCTGAAGGTCATGCCCGGCGCCAGCGGCAGCGTGTTGCCGCGCACCAGGTAGGGCCACTCGTGCCCGTCCATGCCCATGCCGTGGCCGACGCGGTGGGTGAAGTACTTGTAGTCCGGTCCGTAGCCCGCATCGACAATCACCTTGCGGGCGGCCGCGTCCACGGCCTCGCAGGCGAGGCCCGGCCGTGCCGCCTTGAGGGCCGCGGTCTGCGCCTCGTATTCGATGTCGAATACCTGCTTCATCTTGTCGGTCGGCGCACCGAGCACGAACGTGCGGCTGATGTCGGACACGTAGCCCTCCACGCTGCAGCCGCCGTCGATGAGGATGATGGTGCCTTCGCGGATGACCTGCGGCTGGATGGAGCCGTGCGGCAGCGCCGAAAACTCCGCCGTCTGGACGCTGGCGCCGCCCGGATATCCGAGTTTGTCGTGGGCCGCGGCAATGAGGCCGCCGAACTCACGCTGCGTCATGCCTTCCTTCAGCGCCTTCCAGGCGGCCTCGTAGGCCTTGAGCGTCACCTGCGACGCAATGCGCATCAGTTCCAGTTCGTGCGCGTCCTTGATGATGCGGCAGCCGGCGGTGACGGGCGTGCCGCTGACCACCCGCAGCGCGGGGGCGGCCTGCGCCACGCCGTCGGCAAAGACGTGCCGGACCGTTTCTTCCACGCCCAGCCGCCCACTGGCAATGCCGCGATCTTTCAGGCCCTGGGCAATGCGCTCGTAGGGGTTCTCGTGTTCCTCCCACGTGCGAACGTCGGGACTGCCGGTAAACGGTCCGGCCGTGAACTGCTCACGCGCGCGGTCTTCTTCGAAGGCCGGACAGACGACGAATGGTTCGCCGGTGCGTGGCAGGACCAGCGAAAACAGGCGCTCGCTGAGGCCCCAGCGGATGCCGCTGAAATACACGAGCGACGTGCCGCCGGTGAGCATCAGCGCGTCGATGTTGTGTTCGGTCATCAGCCGCCGGGCCTTGTCGACGCGCGTCCGCCGTTCGTCGGCGGTGATGGGCGTGGCCTGGCCGGTCATCGGCGTCAGGTCGGCAATGGACGGCGGCACGCCCGTGTCGGCGGCTGGCGGCGCGGGAGCGGCCGGGGCACACGCCGTGGCGAGAGAGCCGCCGGCGGCAACGGAACTCCACTTCAGGAAGTCGCGGCGATTCGGCATGCGCTACATCATATCCAGTAGCAACTGAGCCACAACGTCCGCGCCATCCACGCGTACTGGCGCCGGGCGTGGTGTGGAGGCCAGCGCGTCGAGCGCGGGAAGCCAGCGCCCGGCCAGCAGATCGGCCCGCTCGATATACGCGCTCGGCAGCAGTCCGGGCAGTGCCGCCACCAGGACGTCGTACTCGGCAAAGGCCCCCCGTGAGGTGTAGAGCAGGGCCGTGCCGTTGGCCGCACACTCGGCAATGATCCCGTAGCCGGGTTTCGTGGCCACGACGTCCACGGCTCGTACGACATCTTCGTACCGGAGGCCGCTGGCGTAAAGCGCCGCTTCGTCGAGCGGCCACAGGTGGCCGATGGTCCGCTGGCCCAGGGCGCGGCCATCGACAGGTGTCGTCGACGACAGGATCACGCGGTGCCCGGGCAGGCGCGACAGCGCGTCGAGGTCGAGCCCGTCCACGCCATATCCGCCAAACGACACCAGCACGAGCCGTTCGTCGAGCGGCCAGCCGAGGCGCCGACGCACGTCCTGCGGCGGCTGCTGCGAACGGCGTGCGACGAGTGGCACGTCGACAATGTGGCGGGCGGTGGCAAATCCACCCCAGAGAGGCAGCCGAATCGTACGGTCCGCCAGCGTGTGGATGTGCCCGATGGTCTCGGCCAGGGCGTTCCCGCCAGGACAGGCCGCGTAAATCCAGTCCCACGTGAAGTTGCCCATGGCCACGGTGGGGAGGCCGGCGGCGTGGCCGGCGGCAATCCCCAGCGGCGGGATGTCGGCCAGGACCAGCGAGGCGCCAAGCTGCTGGAGCACGGCCACTTCGCCGGCCACACGCTCATCGAAGGTGGCCATGAACGTCGTCGCGCGCCGGATGGTGTCGGTGTGGTCGAGTTGCAGGCTGTCCACCTGCACGGCGCCGGTGTCGCAGGTCAACGGCTGGAGTTCGATCCCCGGCCGGACCGTGCGGGTCACCAGATGGGCACTGACGGCGCTGCGAATGACAATCCGCAGCCCCGGCCGGCGGTCGCGCAGGGCATTGAGTACCTCGATGGTGCGGGCCGCATGGCCATAACCGTGGCCGGAAATATAGGTAACGAGCGTCTGGGACATTGGTTGCATAACACATGTTCTGTAGCTGCGGGACGCATGGATTCGTCCCATGGAACATGTGAAGGGGCATCGATCGTATACTTTTCGGCGGCAACGTTCGGGTAACGTTGCTGACTCAGTTGTAACAACTGGTATGCATAGGCGGTCGAGCTCCGGCCCGGCCACCGTGTCTTGCAGGGAGGTCGTATGTCCGCGATTCGTCGCGTGTGTCTTGGATTGTGGTTGATAACGGTTGCGCTGGCGCCGTCGGCGTGGGCCCAGCAGACCGGCGCGTTGGCCGGATCGGTGCGTGACGCCCAGGGCGGTGTGCTGCCCGGCGTGACAGTGACGGTAGCGAGCGGGACCGTGGCGCCCCGCACGGTGGTGACGACGGACCAGGGCGGCTATTCGGTGACGGGGCTGCCTCCCGGAAACTACAACGTGGAGTTCGAGCTGCCTGGCTTCAGCACGCAGCGGCGCGAGCAGGTGATTGTGGAAGTCAACCGCACCACCCGCGTCGACGTGGAACTGGGTGTGGGCGGCCTGCAGGAGACGGTCACGGTCAGTGGCGCGTCCCCGGTGGTGGACGTCAGCTCCACGACCACCCAGACCAACATCACGAAGGATCTGTATGAAACCATCCCGACGGGCCGCAATCCGTGGGTGATGGCGGGTCTCGTCCCCGGCGTGGTCACGGGCCAGCTCGACGTGGGCGGCACGCAGGGCATGCAGCAGTACAACCTCGAGGCGTTCGGCTCGGCCGACAGCCAGAAGTCGTTCAGCATCGACGGTCTGAAGACCAACTGGCCCGGCGGTAGTGGCGGCGCCACGATGCAGTACTACGGCTTCGAGATGTACGAGGAATACAACATGCAGACGGCCTCGGGCACGGCGGAAAGCGACGTGTCGGGCGTCTACATGAACATGGTCACCAAGTCCGGTGGCAACCGGTTCAACAGCGACCACAACTTCTACTTCATGAACGAGTCGCTGCAGGGCAACAACGTCGACGACGATCTGCGTGCCCGCATGGGCATTGCTCCCGGATCGCAGACGGGCGCGGCCGGCAACCCCATTGACGTCTCCTACGACTGGAGCTCGACGCTGGGTGGTCCGATCAAGCAGGACAAGGCCTGGTTCTTCGGCGCGTGGCGTCTGTGGCGCCTGGACCAGTTCCAGATTGGCGCCCGCAACTCGGACGGCACGCAGGCCATCGACGACAACGACATCAAGAACTACGTCGGTAAGGTGACCTGGCAGACGACGCAGAACGTGCGCACGTCGATCATGTTCAACCGCAACCTGAAGAACCGCTATCACCGCCGCGACTCGCCCTATCTGTTCGCGGAGGACAAGGCAACGGTGCTGCAGGATCAGCCGGCGCAGAACTTCGTGGCACAGTACAACCACGTACTCGGCAACGCCGTCGTCGTCGACGCGCGCGTCGGCAGCATGTGGGGGAACTTCCCGAGCCGTTACCAGGCGGAGGTCGGTCCGAACGACATCGCCCTGCGCGACGTCCAGACCAACCAGCGCTTCAACGCGGCCGAAACGCAGTCGCTGAACCCCAACTACCGCATCCAGGCCAACGGCACCGTCAGCTACTTCCTGCCCAACTTCGCCGGCGGCAGCCACGACCTGAAGGCCGGTCTCCAGCTCTCGTGGGAGAAGATGGAGTACGAGCGTATCCGCAACGGCGACATCCTGCTCGAGATGCGCGACGGCGTGCCATTCCAGGGCCAGATTGCCAACACGCCCATCAACTCGGATCACCGTCTCGAAACCTGGGGCGCGTTCTTCCAGGATCGCTGGACGCTGGGCCGTGCCACCATCAACGCCGGTGTCCGCATGGACGGCGTGTCGGGATATCTCCCGGCGCAGTCGAGCCCGTCGGGCACCTATGTGGGTGAGCGGGCGTTCGATCATACCGATGTCTTCAGCTACTCGTTCAACATCATGCCGCGCCTGGGCGTGTCGTATGACATCTTCGGCAACGGCAAGACGGCG
>CAZZGM010000156.1:0-7374 GCA_964653955.1 uncultured Bifidobacteriaceae bacterium
GTCATCCACTCGTAGCGCGCGGCCAGTCCGATGAGCGCCACCGTCGCATAGAGGTTGACGCCGGCGGCCAGCGAGAACCCGAGCGTGCGACCAAGCGTAATCAGCAGTTCCATCGTTCTCCTGCTACCGGCGGAGCAGCGCCTCGATACGTTCGCGGACGATGGCAATGAGCTCGTCGCGCTGGTCGACACGATAGCCGGCCGTCGGCACGGGTTCACCAATCCGCACGTCCACCATCACCGGCCGGATGATGGCACTTCCCCTCCGCATCGCATCGCGCCCGCCCGTGATGGCGACCGGCACGATCGGCGCCTGCGCCCTGATGGCCATGATGAACCCGCCTTTCTTGAAGGGCAACAGCTGATCGGTCCGGCTGCGCGTACCTTCAGGAAAAATCAGGAACGAGTTGCCTTCCCTGATCGACTCGGCGGCCTTTTCGATAGCGGCCAGCGCCGCCTCCTTGTGGTCACGCGGCACGGGAATGAACCCGCCGGTCTGCATGACGATGCCGAGAATGGGGAGCCGGCTGAGTTCGGCCTTGTAGAGGATGTGCAGCCGCCGGTGCAGCGCGCGGTAGAGCACGGGCGGATCGACGTTGCTCTGATGGTTCGAGCAGAACACCACGGCCTCATCCTTCGGCACGTGCTGACGTCCCGTCACGCGATAGCGGATGCCCGACACGGCCAGTGCCAACCACACGCCAATGTGACCGGCGTCGTACATCGCGCCCTTCAACCGCAATGGCACCATGACGACCAGCGCCAGCGTGCCGGCAATCAGCGTGTAGAGACTGATGACGAGATAGGTCAGAAACGTACGAACAGCGGCAATGGCAGTGGCGAACATTGGCGACAAGGGCAAAAAGGCAAAGGCAGAAGGCAGAAGGCAGAAGGCAAAAGGCAAAAGGCAAAAGGCAAAAAAAGATGATGGACCGGACGGGCACCGCAGCGCCCGCCCGGTCCATCGTCATTGCGGATCGGTTGGCGGCTGGAACTGGTACGTTGCCGGCGGTTCGGCGCCCATCAGGTGCGTGACGAAATAATCCCAGCGGCGGCGCATCATGTAGGGCTCGGCGCCAAACCCGTGGCCGCGATTGGGCAGCAGGATGAGATCGAAGTCCTTATTGGCGCGAATCAATGCGTCCACCACGAGCAGCGTGTTGTAGACGGGGACGTTGCTGTCCATGGTGCCGTGCGCGAGGAGGAGCTTCCCTTTCAACTGGTGCGCGACGAGTTGATTGGCCTGGTTGTCGTAGTTGGTGCGGCCATCGGCCTGCGCTTCGAGCAGCCCCTGCCACTTCTCACCCCAGTCGTCCTCGTAGCTCCGGTTGTCGTGGTTGCCGGCCTGCGACACGCCCACCTTGAAGAAGTCGGGATGCCGGAACATCGCACCCGCCGTGGCAAAACCACCGCCCGAGTGACCGTAGATGCCTGCGCGATCGAGGTCGATCCACGGGAAACGCGCCGCCAGTTCCTTCATGCCGGCGATCTGATCCGGCAGCGTGTTGTCGCCCATGTCGCCGTAGTAGGCCTCGTGGAACCGTTTCGATCGCCACGGCGTCCCCATGCCGTCAATCTGCACGACGACGAATCCGAGTTCGGCCAGCGCCTGCGTGTCGCCGCGCGCGGCCGAAAACTGACGGCTGCCGACGCTCCCGGTCTGCGGCCCCGGATAGATGTTGTTGATGATTGGATATTTCTTCGACTCATCGAACTGCGTTGGCCGGTACAGCAGGCCATGAAGATCCGTTTCGCCGTCGCGCGCTTTCACCGTAATGCGCATCGGCGGTTTCCAGCCCGTGGCCAGGAGCTTCGAGATGTCGGCGCGTTCGAGCGCCAGCACCTCGGTGCCCGCGGCATCACGCAGCACCGACACGGGCGGTGTGTCGGGGCTCGACACCGTGTCCACGAAGTACTGGCCCGACTCGGCCAGCGACACGTCGTGATCCCCCTCGTCCGGCGACAGCAGCTGCAATTGGCTGCCGTCCATGTTCACGCGATAGAGGTGCCGGAAGTAGGGGTCGCGCCCCGGCTCGCGGCCGACGCCGGCAAAAAACAGCACGCGATTGGTTTCGTCGACGCGCAGCAGTTGCGTGACGTTCCATGTGCCATTCGTGATCTGGCCTTTCTGCTGTCCGGTGGTGAGGTCGTAGAGGTAGAGGTGCCCCCAGTCGCTGCGCTGCGAAAACCAGATCACCTCGTTCGACTCGGGCAGGTAGCGCCAGTTCACGCGCCCGTTGCCCGACTCGAAGAACGTGCCCACCAACTCGTGGAATACGTCACGAATGGCACCGGTTTCCACGTCCGCCACCCGCAGCTCCGTGAGCTTGTGGTCGCGTGACGTCGATGCAAACATCAGGCTGCTGCCGTCCGCCGCCCACTGCACGTCCACCCAGTCACCACCGCAAATCACGTCGTCACAAAGCGACGAGCGATGCTGGTCGGGCGCCATCTTGAACGGGACGACACGGCGGCGCTCGACGTCGATGACCACCCGCTCGATCATGGCGACGACCTTGTCGCCGGGCAGCGGGTACTTCCACGCGAGCAGGTTCGGGTGACCCACCTTCGTGTCGACGAGGTACATCTCGCCGACGCCGCGCTGATCCTGGCGGAAGGTGGCCAGGCGGCGGGAGTCGGGCGACCACTTCACCACCGGCCGGTCGCTGAAGCGCCAGCCGGCGTTGTCGGTGGCATAGCCGTAATCCTTCACGCCATCGGTCGTCAGCGCCGTCTCTTCGCCAGTCGCGACATCGCGCACCCAGAGGTTCCAGTCGCGAATGAACGCCGCCCGCTTACCGTCTGGCGACAGGACCTCGGGACGCGGCGCCGGGCGTTCGGAGGCCGTGCAGGCCTTCCCCTCGACGTCACACCGGAACTGTCGCGAGCCCGCGGTGACCGTGACCTCGCGGCCGTCGGCCGAAACATCCACCGTCTGGAACGGCAGCCGCGCCCGTTCGTACGTGCGTCCGGCGGCCGTCGACAGAGCCGCCGTCAACCGGTCGTGGTCGAACAGCGGCGCCTTCGTCCGCGCGGCCGGATCCACCAGCACGAACTCCGGTCCGGCTTCGCGCACGGTGCGGTACCAGAACCGGCCATCGGGCAGCCAGTTGGCCCGCACGCCTGCGTTCAGGACCAGCGGATTGGTGTTGTAGCCCAGGAACTGTTCGGCCCGGCGATAGTCATCGGCCGACAGCGTGGCCGGCGCGGGCGTCTGGGCCAGCACGGGCACCGCGATCATCAGTGCCGAAAACGACAGGACACACGTGCGAAAGGGGGACGGCATGGGGCGTCGCGAACCTCCTGTGGTCAACGATGATACCCGGCGTACATGCGACGAGGCCGGTGAATGTGCCACATCCACCGGCCTCGGGGGCGAACGTCTGGTCCGAAACGACTCGGTTCTAGCTGGCGCGAGCCTGACGTGCCGGCTTGGCCACGGCGCGACCGGACTTGCTCTTGGCCGCGGACTTCGCCGTGGCTTTCACCGCCACGGGCTTGGCCGATCGTGCCCTGACCGCCACCGGCTTGGGCGCAGCCTTTGCCGGAGTTGCCTTCACCGGAGTGGACTTCGCGGACACGGCCTTCGCGGGAATGGCTTTCGCCGGCGCGGCCTTCGCCACGGCAGCCGGTTTGGCAACCGCGGCGGGTTTGCTCGCGACGGCGGGCTTGGCGGCCGGAGCCGGGACCGGTTCGGCAGCCACCACCTTCGGAGCCGGGCGCGCCTGCGCCCGCTGGGACGCCTTGGCCTTGGTCGCGAAACACATCTCGAGCGCGGAGTTGACACGCTCTTCGACGCTGGCCACCGCCAGCCGCATCACTTCGGAAATTTCCGAGACGATGAGCGCCTTGGCGCGGTCGAGCATGCGCTTTTCACGGAAGGACAGGCTCTTGGACTTGGCCAGGAAGGTGAGACTCTTCAGCACATCGGCCATGTCGTAAATGGAGCCGGTGCGCATCTTGTCGGAGTTGTCCTTGAAGCGGCCTTTCCAGTTCTGGTGATTGTCGATCCTGCCATCCGAAAGCAGCCCGAACAGCCGTTCGACTTCCTCGTCGGTAATGGCACGCCTCAAGCCGACGTTGTCGACATTGGCGACCGGAACGAGCACGGTCGTTTCGTTGGAAATGATTCGGAGGTGAAAGAACCCGGTGGTGGTGCCGAGAATGGTCCGCTCTTCGACCTTTTCAACAACGCCCAATCCGTGGTTCGGGTAGATGACCTTGTCGCCGATCTGAAATGACACGTGCAGCCTCGCTTCAACGCGTGGGTTATCTGGGAACGGCGTGCCCCAACGGTTCGACCAGTATAGCCCAGCGAAGCCAGAAACGCAAGGATTCTGGCCAGAAAACCACAGATCTGGCCAAATCACGCCGCTTTTGGCAACCCCTGATTCCCGAGCACGTTAGCGCCCCGCCCGAGTACACTGAGACCCGTCATGTCCTATGCCGGCCCCCTGCTGCTCGCCCTGACTCTGACAATGACAGGCTCATATCTGGCCGTCCAGGCGCCAGATTCGGCCACCAGCCCTACTCCGGGCCAGCGACGCCCGGACGCTCCCCAGCTCGCCCCTTACGTGCCGACGCCACAGGACGTGGTGGACCGCATGCTGAAACTGGCCGGCGTCACCGCCGCCGACCTGGTGGTGGACCTCGGTTGTGGCGACGGACGGATTCCCATTACCGCCGCCCGCGTCTACGGCGCACGCGGTCTTGGCGTGGACATCGACCCGCAGCGCATTGCCGAAGCCCAGGCCAACGCCAAAGCCGCCGGTGTGGAGCACCTGGTGAGCTTCCGCCTCCAGGACGCCATGACCACCGACGTCTCCCAGGCCACGGTCCTCACGCTTTACCTCCTGAGCTCGTCCAACCTGAAGCTCCGCCCCATCCTCACCCGCCAGCTCAAGGCCGGCACCCGCATCGTCGCGCACAACTTCGCCATGGGTGACTGGGAGGCCGACCAGCTGGACACATTCACCGATACGGAAGGCCGCGTGAGGACGCTGTATCTCTGGAATTTCGATGGCAAGCCGCGTCCGTAGCGGCACCGGAGCCGAGCGACGCACGTCTTGCGGCTGCCGGACGGGCCGTCCACAACGCCCGGCCAGTCCCCACGGGCTTCCGCCATCGTGAACACACCCGCCAACGTCTACGACCGCCGCCTCGCGGACCGCGAAGCCGTGGTGGCCGGCCTCGACCGCCGTCACGAACGGCTGGCCAACGTCCGGCTGGCCCTGGCGGGCCTGGCAATCGCCCTGCTGCTGTGGCAGGGGCGGGCCGTCATGCCGTGGCTGGCGGCGACAACGCTGGTGTTTGCCGCAGTCGCGGTTTATCACGGCCGCGTGCTGGCCATACGCACGCGAGCGATGCGCGCGGTCCACTTCTATCGCCGCGGGCTCGACTGCCTGCACGACCGCTGGGCCGGCAGCGGCGCCACAGGCAATCAGTACGTCCCGGAAGACCACCCTGCCGCACGCGACCTCGACCTCTTTGGCGACGGCAGCCTGTTCCAGCGCCTGGCATCGCCGCGCACGGACGGCGGCGAAGCCACGCTCGCGCGCTGGTTCCTCTCGCCGGCCACGCCCGGCGAAACAGCCAGCCGCCAGGGCGCCGTCCGCGAACTGGCACCGCGGCTGGACCTCCGCGAGGACCTTTTTGTCCTGGCCCCCGACGTCACCCAGGTGGTGGCCACGGAGTCCCTGGCAGATTGGGCCGCGGCTCCGCCACAGGTGCCAGCCTGGATCATTCGTGTCACGCCGTTCCTGGTCGCCGCGTCCGTATCGGCCCTGGGCGTCTGGGCTGCCAGCGGCGAGCCACCAGCGTGGATGCTGCCGGCTGTCCTGCTGCAGGGCCTGGTTGCTGCCTGGTTCCGTCCACAGGTCCGTACGGTGCTGGGCTCGGTCGAACAGCGTGCCGCCGATCTCCAGTTGCTGGCGCGGCTGCTTCGCCGGCTCGAACAGGAACCGGTGGACACTCCACGACTGACCGCCCTTGCGCATCGTCTGACGTCGACGGGACGGCCCGCGTCGGTGGAAATCGCGCATCTGGCGCGTCTGGTGGACGTGCTCTCCTCGCGCCGCAACCAGTTCTTTGCACCGGTGGCCGCCCTGTTGCTCCTGGGCACGCACGGCGCCTGGGCCGTCGAACGCTGGCGCACGCGCTGCGGCACCGCCGTGGCCGGCTGGATTGAAGCGCTCGGCGAATACGAAGCCCTGCTCGCCCTGGCCGGCCTGGCCTTCGAACGTCCGGACGATGGGTGGCCGGAGGTGGTGGAGGGAGCACCCTGTTTCGACGCGGAGGATGTGGCGCACCCGCTGCTGCCGGCCGCAACAGCCGTGGCCAACACCGTGCGCCTCGGTGGCGAACATCCCCATGTCCTGCTGGTGAGCGGCTCGAACATGTCGGGCAAAAGCACGCTGTTGCGCACGGTCGGCATCACGGCGGTGCTGGCACATGCGGGCGGTCCCGTGCGTGCGCGCCGGCTCGTCATGACACCCTTCGACATTGGCGCGACGCTGCGGATTCAGGATTCCCTTCAGGAAGGCCAGTCACGCTTCTTTGCCGAAATCTCCCGCATTGCGCTCATCGTCCGGATGGCGCGGCGCGCGGCGGCCGACGAGCGCGAGCCGCGCGTGTTGTTCCTGCTGGACGAGGTACTGGCCGGCACCAATTCGCACGATCGCCAGCAGGGGGCCGCGGCCATCATTCGCGGCCTCGTCGACCTCGGAGCCATTGGCATCGTCACCACGCGCGACCTGGCGGTGACCAGCCTGGTAGGCACGATGGGTAACCGGGCTCACAACGTGCACTTCGAGGATCGATTCGAAGGAGAGGCCCTCCACTTCGACTACCACCTGCGCGAGGGTGTGGTGCGGACGAGTAACGCCATCGCCCTGATGCGCTCGGTCGGGCTGGACGTGTAAGATTTCCGGGCTCGTGGCCGAGTGCCGCGGCCAACTGCCCTCATGGACTACGAAAAACTCGGACTCTTCTACCTCGGCCGGCAGTACGACGCGGCCACGCGCACCCGCCTCGACGCCCCGGTGCTGTACGACTCGTCCGACCTGGTCACGCACGCCGTGATCGTCGGCATGACGGGCAGCGGCAAGACCGGACTCGGCATCGACTTGATCGAAGAAGCCGCCATCGACAACATCCCGGTGCTGGCGATCGATCCGAAGGGCGACCTCGCGAATCTGCTGCTCACCTTCCCCAATCTTTCCGGAGCGGAGTTCGCGCCGTGGGTCAACGAAGACGAAGCGCGCGCTGCCGGGCACACCACCGAGGCGTTTGGTGCCGCAGAAGCCGCACGCTGGGCGCAGGGGCTGGCCGAGTGGCAGCAGGACGGCAGCCGTATCGCGCGCCTGCGCGCCGCCGC
>CAZZGM010000157.1:0-308 GCA_964653955.1 uncultured Bifidobacteriaceae bacterium
CAAGCTCCAGCCGCCGGCCCACATCGATGGTGTAGGACTCCGACGACCCCCAGTCGCGCCCCGGACGTGTGTCGCGAACCACGGCTCGATACACCACGGCATCGCCGTCCTCCAACCCGACGGAGGCCAGATTCCAGCGCGCCTGCGCCCTCCAGCGGGTGGCGTCGCGCCGGTCTACCTGAGTGGGAATCACACCTTCGCTGAAGGTGAACGCCTCTCCCGATCCGGACAGTTTCACGAACCGCAACTCGAGCGCCGACAGCGCCTCCGCATCCTCCGCCTCAATCGTGATGGGCACGGTCTGCGCC
>CAZZGM010000157.1:318-7369 GCA_964653955.1 uncultured Bifidobacteriaceae bacterium
GCGCCGGCGTGGCAAATGCCAGGTCTCGCCCTGGCGCCGTCACACGAACACGAGGAGCCTCGTCGGGTACGACTCTTACGAGGATCAGCCGGGTGTCTTCGGCACTGGCCTGCTCGTCCCCCGCCGCCACCACCACAGACGATGTGGTGGATGGGGCCCACTCGATGGTGTGACCGCCGGCGCCATCCGCCGCCAGCACGGATGCCCCCGATGGTTGCTGGAGCCACACCATCGCGCGCCGGCTGATGACGTCGAGCCGCAGACGGCCGCCCTCCGGCACCACCACCTCGTCGACATCGTCCATCACCACCGGTGCCAATCCCCGGTAGTCCGGCGCTGTCACCCGCGCGCGCACCTGCTCGATACCTGCACCAGCAGCAACACCGTTGCTCTCCGGTGACAACGACGTCATGGCTTCCCGCGTCTCGCTCGTCCACGCCACCAGTGCGGCACACACGATCACCGCCGCGCACTGCGCGGCCTTCCCGCGCAGCGGCAGCACACGAGGTGCATCCACGAGAGACGCTCGCTCGCTGGCAATCCGCTCCACCTCTTCGCGCATCCGGCTCGACACGCCAGCCGGTGCCGCCTCGAGTTGCACGGCCGTGAATACGAGATTGTCGAGGCCCGGCACGCGCGCTTCCACGAGAGCGGCCACCGCCATGGGCGTCCAGCGTGCCCACCCGCGCAGCACCACCACGGCCGCGGCAAGCGCGCCCATCACGCCCCCCGCCGGCACGCTCCACCACGGGTGGCCGGCACCGGCGGCCAGCGCAATGGTCGTGACCGCCGCCAACGCGGCACCTGCCGTCGCCGCATCCAGCACCACGCCGCCGCGCAGCCGGGTCTGCCACGCGCGCACCATCGCGCCGGCGCTCACGCCGCCTCCTTGCGGATCCAGGTTTCCGCGGCCAGCAGCCCCAGCACCAGCGCCCACACCAGACGGCGATCACCCATGTCCTGCGGAGGCACGTGCTCAGCGGACGGAACGGGGCGTGACCAGGCCGCCAGTTCCTCGTCCGTCATCGTCTCGGGCTCCCACGCCTCGAGTGATGCGGATACGTGCTGGTCGATGTCGGCGGCCAGCGCCTGCACGGTGCCGCGCCAGGCAACCGACAGAGGCTGCATCAGTCCCGCAGGCGGCAGACGGACGCCGCGGCGCAGCACTGCTCGCAGTGCTGCTTCCGCACGCACCCGTTCCTCGTCCGGAGCCGTGACGGCAATGGGCGGTTCGCGCACGGGTTCGACGCGGACCCTGTCGAGTTGCGATGCCGAAGGCGCCAGCGTCAGCCGCTCGGTGACGCGCATCAGTCCTTCGTCGCGCAGCTCGAGTCGAGCCGTTTCCCGTTCGCGAACAGCGGTCCCGTTCGACGTGCGCACCAGTCTGATACCCACGGCTTCCGGTACCTGTGCCAGGTCGGCCGGTGCCACGACGCCGCGGCGGAACGACGACAGCACCACCAGCTCGCGAGCCGGAGGCTCCTGCTCCATCAGCCACCGCACGGCATCGCGAATGGCGTCACTGGCCCGCGCCCGCGCAAACGCCGCTCCCGCCGCCGCCGATCGCAACTCGTCGTCGGCCGGCGCGCTCCCTTCGTCCACGACAACGGCGCGAGCCACGCGCCGCGACCAGGCATCCTGCCGGGCCGCCGTGATGAACACCGGCTGCGCCAGCGCCATGACGGCCGCCAGCACGATGGCCACGCGGAGACAGAGCAGCGGAATGTCCTGCAATCGGCGAAGCCGTGTGGACGAAAGACGCGTGCGTTCCAGAAAGCGCAGCGAGGGAAACAACAGGCGGCGGCTGCGGTTCCGCTCCAGCAGGTGAATGACCACCGGCACCGCGGCTGCGGCGGCCAGCAGCCAGACCCAGGGCTGGAGGAACGTCACACCCATGGTCAGGCCGCGCCTTTCCGGCGAACGAGGAACCGCCGCAAGGCTGCCGGCAGCGACTGTCCGGTCACCAGTCTCAGATAGTCGATACCCTCGCGGCGAACGGCCCGTTCGACGTCCGCGAGCCACGATGCCACGCGCCGTTCGTAGCCGGCCCGTGCCGTGGACGGCTGCACCACCAGACTGCGTCCTGTTTCGGCGTCGACCAGCTCCACCGGCCCGTCCACGGTGAGGCCTACTTCTTCTGCCGCCAGCACCTGGACGGCCACGACCTCGTGCCCCATGCGGGCCAGGCGCCGCAACCGGACCAGCGATTCGGCGTCCTCGTAAAAATCCGACACGGCCACGACCAGGCCGCGCCGTTTGAGGATGACGCCGGCGCGCGCGAGCCCCTCGGCAATCGACACCGTTCCTTCCGGCTTCAGCCGCGCCACGCCGGCCAGGAACTGCCGCAGATGCTGATGGCCGCTCCGCGGTCCGAGCAGCGTCGTGCCATCCTCGCGAGCGGCCAGCAGGCCGGCCGCATCGCCTTGGTCGATTACCAGCGTCCCCAGTGTCGCGCCAGCAGCCTGTGCCAGCGCGAACTTGCCGCCGAAGTCCATCGACTGCGATACATCGAACACGAAGAGCGACGACAGGTTGGTCGTTTCGCGGAACTGTCGCGTGAACAGACGCCCGGTACGCCCGAAGGCTTTCCAGTCCACGTGCTTGAGGTCGTCACCCGGACGGTAGTGCCGGTACTGGCTGAACTCGGCGCTGTAACCATGGAACGGGCTGCGGTGCAGACCGTGGCGGAGGCCTTCCACGGTGGCGTGCACCACCAGCTCGAGGTCGCGCAGCGCGGACAGCTCAGCGGGCGTGGCGACGTGAGCGCGCGACATCCTGACGAACTAGCGCGGGGGCACCGCGTCGAGCAGGCGGCGCACCACGGCTTCGGCATCGATGCCGTCGGCCTCCGCCTCGAAATTCACCAGCACGCGATGCCGCAGCACTGGACGCGCCACCGCACCGATGTCTTCCAGCGACACGGCCGGGCGGCCGTGCAGCACGGCGCGGGCCTTGCCCGCCAGAATGAGCGCCTGGCCGGCACGCGGACCGGCGCCCCACCGCACCAGCTCGCGCACGAACGCCGGCGCTTCATCCCCCGCCGACGGACGGGTGGCTCGTATCAATCGCGTGGCATAGTCGATGACGTTGTCGGCGGCCGCAATCTCGCGCACGAGCGCACGGGCGCGCTCCAGCATCTCGCCCGTCGCCACCGGTTCGGCGGCCCGCTCGCGGCCGGCCGTAGTCTCGGCAAGGATGGCGCGCTCCTCCTCCGCTGTCGGATAGTCGATGACAACGTTGAGCATGAAGCGGTCGAGTTGCGCTTCGGGCAGCGGATACGTGCCTTCCTGCTCGATGGGGTTCTGCGTGGCCAGCACGAACAGCGGGCGTGCCAGCGGATACCGTGTGCCGCCCACCGTGACCTGATATTCCTGCATGGCCTCCAGCAGTGCCGCCTGCGTCTTGGGCGGCGTGCGGTTGATTTCGTCGGCCAGGATGATGTTCGCGAAAATCGGTCCCGGAATGAACCGGATGGTGCGCGTGCCGGTGGCGCGATCCTCCTCGATGACTTCCGTGCCGACGATGTCGGCCGGCATCAGGTCGGGCGTGAACTGGATGCGGCTGAACTTCAGATGCACCGCATCGGCCAGCGTCTTGATGAGCAGCGTCTTGGCCAGGCCCGGCACCCCTCGCAGCAGGCAGTGACCGCCGGCCAGGCAGGCCATCAGGACCTCGTCGATGACGCCGTGCTGTCCGACGATGACGGCACGCAGTTGCTGGCGCAGCGAATCGACCAGGCGGGCGGCCTCGGTCAGGCTCATCGGATCGGCCGCGGCCGTGGCGTTGGGAGACACGCCAGCGATCTTACGGCATCCCGCGAGCGGAACGTGCGCCCCCGGCTGTCATCTAACAGGTAGATGTCTATGCCACTGGAAAACACGCTGCCTGACGACCAGGAATTGCTCGATGCCTACTCGAGCGCCGTGGTGAACGCCGTCGACCGCGTCGGTCCCGCCGTCGTCAAGGTGGACGTCCGCGAGGCGGCAGGCACGCCGCGGCGAAACCGGCGCGCACGTCAGGGCGGCGGTTCCGGGTCGGGCTTCGTGTTCACGCCGGACGGCCTCATCCTGACGAACAGTCATGTCGTGGCCGCGGGGACCGATGTCTCCGTATCGCTGACCGATGGCCGGGTGCTGCGTGCCGACGTCGTCGGCGACGACCCGCACACGGATCTGGCTGTCCTGCGTGTCACGGCCCCCGACCTCACGGCCGCGCCACTGGGTGATTCGTCGCGGCTCAAGCCCGGACAGGTGGTCATTGCCATCGGCAACCCGTTTGGTTTCCAGCACACCGTCACGACGGGCGTGGTGAGCGCGCTCGGCCGATCGCTCCGCGCACGTACGGTGCGGTTGATGGAAAACCTCATCCAGACCGACGCCGCGCTCAATCCCGGCAACTCCGGTGGCCCACTGGTGACCAGCGCCGGACACGTCGTCGGCGTCAACACGGCCATCATCCTCGGCGGGCAGGGTATTGCCTTTGCTGTTCCCATCAACACGGCCACATGGGTCATCTCGTGCCTGCTGAAGGACGGGCGCGTGCGCCGCAGCCATCTCGGCCTGGCCGGTCAGGACATCGACATTCCCCGCCGTCTCGTGCGCGAGTATGCCCTGCCGCACACGCGAGGTCTTTCCATTACGGCTATCACCCCGGGCAGTCCCGCAGACGAAGGAGGCTTACGGCCGGGAGATCTGCTGATTGATTTTGGCGGCGTCCCGGTCGGCGGCGTCGACGATTTGTTGCGTCTGCTGACGGACGCCACCATTGGCGTGGCCACGCCGGTGCGGGTCCTGCGGCACGGTGCCCCGCGGCGGATCATGGTGGTGCCGCGAGACGCCGAATGACGGGCGGCCCCGGACTGGCAGCGCAGCGGATTGCCGCGAGGAGCGGACGCGCGCATAATCAGGAGTGCCTGCCGGATCCGAATAAGCCGATGTCCTCACACATCACGCGCGTACGTTGCCGGGGGCGACTCGTCGCTCTGATGCTTCTGCTGGCGCTGCCGGCGCCCGCGTGGTCCCAGACAGCACCGCCACCGCAGCCGTCGGGCTTCTCGCAGGACCTGCCATCCGAAGACTTTCTTTTCGGACGTCCGCGCGCCACTCTGGCGGTCAGGGCCAGTCTGGTAGTACCGGGCGAGAACAGCGACGTGTTCAGGTTCGTTCAGGAGCAGCTCACCATCGATCGCGGCGCGTTTCGCAGTCCGGCGTTCGTGGCCGAGCTGGCCGTGCCCATTACGTCCCGTATCGACGTGGTGGGCGGCTTCGATTTCGCACGGAAGTGGGTGGCATCCGAGTATCGTGATTTCGTGGACAACGATCTGCTGCCCATCGAGCAGCGTTCACTGCTGAGGCAGAACGGCCTCACCGGCAGCGTGCGCGTGGCACTGCTGCCCCGCGGACGGCAGATCGGGCGGTTTGCCTGGATTCCAGCGCGCGTGCAGCCCTACGTGGGCGCCGGCGGCGGCCTGGTGTTCTGGGAGTTTCAGCAGACCGGCGACTTCGTGGACTTTCAGAACTTCGACGTGTTCACCGACACGTTCCGCTCGACCGGTACGGCACCATCCCTGCACGTCCTTGGCGGCGCCGACATCGTCTTACACAAGAGGCTGATGTTGAGTATCGAAGGACGGCAGCAGTGGGCACGGGGGACACTCGCGGACGACTTCGTGGGATTCGACCCCATCGACCTGTCGGGCTTCCGCGGCTCGGCCGGCATCAGCATCGCGTTTTAAGAGAGGGCATCATGACCATTCGCACCGTCGCACTTTCAGTCGCGTGTCTGGCCTGGCCTCTCATGGTCCAGGCGCAGACGGCATCCGTGGACGAACGTTGGGCACCCTACATGGGCTGCTGGCAGCTGGACCGCGAAAGCGGCAATGCCGGCATCGTCAATCTGGCTGCGGCCGCGGCGCGTGAGGCGTCGCCGGATCAGCGGCGTGATGACGTGATGGTTTGCGTGACACCGGTCGCGCAACCCAACGCCGTGGCTCAGCAGACGGTGCTCAACGGCGACACCGTACTGGACGAGGTCGTGGCAGCCGACGGCAAGGAGCAAACGGCCGAGATGGCCAGTTGCACCAGCACCCGGCGTGCCGAGTGGTCGGCATCGGGCCGCCAGATGTTTTCGCGCGGCACGCTGACCTGCAAGGACCAGCCGGATCGGCGTATTGCCGGCCTCAGCATGGTGCTGCCTGGTCCCACGTGGGTGGATGTGCAGATGTCCGAGGTTCGCGGTCAGCGCAGCGTGCGCGTGCGGCGCTACGTGCGGGCGCCGGAACAGCGGCGGGCCGACCGCGCCAGCGCACGCGGCACGGCGCCTCAGGTCATGGAACGCTGGACACTCGACGAGGTGAAAGACGCCGCTCGTCACACCGAACCCGAAGTGCTGGAAGCCGCGGTCGTCGAAGCCGGGACGAAGCTGCCACTCAACAGCCGGCGGCTCATCGAGCTGGATGATGCCGGCGTGCCGGGACGGGTGGTGGACGTGTTGATGGCCATGTCGTTCCCCGAGCGGTTCGTCCTGGAACGGCCGGATGGCGGCTCCACCGGCGGCTTTGGCGGCATGGGCGGTGGCGGTGGGTCACCGTGGGTCGGCCTGGTCGACCCGTTCATGGTGGCATCGCGCTGGGGCTGGGTGTCGATGTATGCCCCCTTCGGGTATCAGTACTACGGCATGTACGACCCGCGCTTCGGCCCGGGATGGGGCTGGGTAGTGGTCAACCCTCCGGGTGGAAGCACCACGCCGCCCGACGACGCCGCGGGACGTGTCATGAACAACCAGGGGTACACTCGCGTCAGTCCCCGGCTGCCCGACCCGGTCATCCGCACATCCGGTGGTTCCACCAACGGTGGTGGCCGCGGCGGCGATAACACCTCCGGAGGATCGGGCGGTGGCACGGCCACCGGTGGTGGCTATTCCAGTGGCGGAGGCGGAGGCAGCAGCAGCGGATCCTCCGGCGGTGGTGGCCGCACGGCCGTACCGCGCCCGCCCGGCGGTGGCGCGCGCTGATGAATTCCGCTGCTGCTGCCTCCGCCTCCGCCACTGGAAT
>CAZZGM010000158.1:0-5410 GCA_964653955.1 uncultured Bifidobacteriaceae bacterium
GACGGCTTCGCACCAGTTGGACCGTACCTCGTGACCGGCGATCAGGTGGACCCCGACAACCTATCGCTCGAGTGCCGCGTGAACGGCGAGACGCGCCAGTCGTCGACCACCGCCGACTTCATCTTCAACACGCGCGCGATGGTCAGCTACATCTCGAACTACTTCACGCTGAAGCCCGGTGACCTCATCTTCACCGGCACGCCCTCGGGCGTCATCCTCGGCATGCCGAAGGACCGGCAGCGATGGCTCAAGCCGGGCGACGAGCTGGCGTGTTCGGTGCAGGGCCTGGGCGAACTGTCGTTCAGGCTCACCTGAACCCCGGACGCGCGGCGACGTCACCGACCGCCGCTCGTCGTCTCCGACACCATCGCCAGCCAGTCTCGCGGCGACATCCCCACCTTCGCCGCGAACGCGCGTGACAACGCCGACGGGTTGGCGTATCCCAGCTCTCCGGTGAGGAGCTTGATCGAATGGCCCTCGCGCAGCCGGCACTGCGCCAGTGCCATCCGCCAGTCGCTCAGGTAGTCCGCCGGCGTCTGGCCCACCACCTCGCGAAAGATGTTGGCAAACGCCGTGCGCGACATGCCCGCGCGCTCGGCCATGCGCGCCAGCGTCCACGCTTCACCGGGGGCGTCGTGAATGGCAGCCAGCGCCCGCGCCAGGCGTGGGTCCGACAGCCCCGTGATGAAGCCGGGACGCACGCCCGCCTCCTGCGGATGGTTGAGCAACCAGCGCAGCAACTGAATCACGAGCACCTCGAACAGCCGGTCGACCAGCAGCCGCTGACCGCAGCGCACGCGCGCGGTTTCCGCAAGCAGCAGATCGAGCGTCAGTTCCAGCCCAGACACGCGTGCCAATGGCAGCGCAATCACCGAGGGCAGCGCCCGCGCGAGCGGGTTGTACGGGCCGCCATCGAAGTCCAGACGTGCGCAGGTGAGATCGGGACCCTCTGCCGGGGGATTGTGGAAGCGATGCGTGAAGGGCCGCGGATACAGCAGCAGCGTCGGCTCGTCCAGGTGCAGCCATCGCGGCGCGTCGCGCGCGCCGGGATGGCCCACCTTCAGGTGACCGTTGCGCAACACGTGCAGGTACCCATGTCCCTCGTCTGCGTCGAAGTGGGTGATTCCGCACAGCGTGCCGGAGTGGTGCAGCCGTGCCCGCACCCGAAACCGTTCGAGGATGCTCGAGAGGCGGTCAATGGGAGCAGGCGTTGTGCGTGAACTCATTGGTATGTTTAGTGGACATATTGAACCAAATAATACCGCTGAACCGTCCATACTGCTCGCACGCCGTTACTTCATTCCAGGAGCACTGACCATGTCTCGCGTCAACATCCAGTCCGACATCATTCCCGCCGCCAGCGAGCCGCTGCTGGCCGAAATCCAGCACGCCTTCGGTACGACCCCCAACATGTTCAAGGCCGTCGCCAACTCGCCGGCGGCCCTGCGGAGCATGTGGGCGTCGTTCGGCGCGCTGGGGGGCGGCACGCTGGGCGCCAGGCTCGGCGAGCAGATCGCCGTGGCCGTCGCCAACCGGAACCGTTGTGAATATTGCCTGGCGGCCCACACCGTGCTCGGCCAGAATGCCGGCGCCTCTGCCGACGAGATGTCGGCGGCCCAGGTCGGCCAGTCCGATGACGCCCGGACGGGCGCGGCGCTGGCGTTCGCCCTGAAGGTGGTCGAACAGCGGGCGCAGGTGACCGATGCCGATATCGAGAGCCTCAGGGCGGTAGGCTTCGAAGACGAGCAGATCGTCGAGATCGTGGCGCATGTCGCCCTGAACCTCTTCACCAACTACGTCAACGTTGTGTTCGACACGCCGGTCGACTTTCCGCGAGTGGCCCTGAAGTAAACCACAGGCCTCACCCCCGTGCGGGGTGAGGCCGCTCCGCACGTGAGTGGACGCCATGTTTCATGAGATCGATGCCAGCGACTGGCTGAACACCGACACGCCACTGAGCTTCCAGGCCCTGCGCGGGCAGGTGGTGATGGTCACCGTGTTCCAGATGCTCTGCCCGGGTTGTGTGCAAGTCGGACTGCCGCAGGCACGCAACGTACGCCAGGCCTTTGCGGAGAAGGATCTGGCCGTCATCGGTCTGCACAGCGTGTTCGAGCATCACCACGTGATGACGCCGGCGGCCCTGCGCGTGTTTGCGAGCGAGTACCGCCTGACGTTTCCGATTGCCATCGACCGCCACGAGACGGGCGTGCCCGTGCCGGCGACCATGCGGCAATGGGAACTGCAGGGCACTCCGACGCTGATGGTCTTCGGCCGCGACGGCCGGCTCGCCTTGCAGCACTTCGGTCATCTCGACGACCTGCACCTGGGTGCGGTGCTGGGTGAGCTGATTGCGTCCCGAACGGGTGCGCCCGTTACGGTCGCGTCATGACCTGACCCGCTTTACTGCTCGCTGAGCGCCTTCCGCACGCGCGGTGCCACCTCGGTCGCGTACAACCTGATGCTCTCCAGCATCTGTGCGTGCGGCAGCGTGCCGTTGGAGTACTTGAGATCGAAACGGACCAGCCCGAGCGCGCGAACCGTGTCGGCAATCTTGGCGGCCACCGTTTCCGGCGATCCCACGAACAACGCGCCGTCGGCACTGGCTTCGCGCTCGAAGTGCGCACGCGTGACGGGCGGCCATCCGCGTTCGGCGCCAATGCGGCTCATGATGGCCTGATAATGCGGCCACAACTCTTCGCGCGCCTGCTCGTCGGTGTCGGCCACGTGGCCCGGTGAGTGCGCGCCAATGGGGAGTGGATCGAGGCTGAACTGCGTGAGCGCGCGCCGGTAGAGGTCCGCAAACGCCGTGAAGCGTTTGGGGCTGCCGCCGATAATGGCGAGCATGAGGGGCAGGTGATGACGCGCCGCACGAATCACCGACTCGGGACTGCCACCGACGCCCACCCAGGTCTTGAGCCGCCCCGTTTCGACCGGCGGATACACGTGCTGTCCCGTCAGCGCCGAACGTGTCCGGCCCGACCACTCGATGGGGCCCTGTTCCAGCAGTTCCGCAAACAGGTCCAGCTTTTCGTCGAACAGCAGTTCGTAATGGTTGAGGTTGGCGCCAAACAGCGGAAACGATTCGGTGAACGATCCGCGTCCGACGATGATTTCGGCGCGGCCGTTCGAGACGGCGTTCAGCGTGGAAAAGCGCTGGAACACGCGCACGGGATCGTCCGAGCTGAGCACCGTGACGGCCGATCCCAGGTGAATGCGCGACGTGCGTCCCGCGATGGCGGCCAACACCACTTCGGGCGCCGACACGGCGAAGTCGGGACGATGGTGTTCGCCCACGCCAAAGAACGACAGCCCGAGTTCGTCCGCCAGCACCGCCTCCTCGACGACGTGGCGGAGAACCTGGGCCATGGGGATGGGAGTGCCGTCGGGCGCGTGCGTGACGTCGCCGAAGGTATCGAGCCCGAGCTCGACGGAAGACGAGGCAGCCGGAGTGCTCATCCCAGCAGTCTACTTGCGCTGGCCCCGGCTGGGTGGACGGGGGCTTGGCGGGGGACGCACTCGATGGCACCATGGGGAAGCTCATGACGAACCTGCAGGGGTTAGTGATGGGGCGGCTGGCGCGGCGTCTCGTGCCGATGTCGCTCGTCGTGGTGCTGGCGCTGCCGCTGCCGGCGGCCGCGGGCGATCACGATCACGATCCGCCGTGGGCGGTGCTGCAGGCACAGTCGCTGGAGGCGCTGTCGATGCTCGTCCGCGATCGCGAACATCGCGTGGCAGACGACGACCAGCACCAGATGGCGGCGGCCGGGCCGCGCATGATCGTGGTCGGGTTTACCGGCGGCCTCGAGCGGAAGAACAGCCGCGTGTCGGGTGTGGTGCGGCTCCGCCGGAAAATCGAGGATCGTGTGGGCGACACGCCCGGCGTAGTGGCGCTGGCGTACAGCAATTTCGCGTGGCGGCGGGCGTCCGAGGACGTGCGTGCACTGGCCGCCGGAGCGTCGCCGGTAATTGTGGTGTACGGACACAGCTGGGGGGGCGGTGCCATCTCGAAGTTCGCACGGGCCATCGATGGCGACGGCCTGGAGGTGGCGCTGGCGGTGTACATCGACGCCTTCACGCTGCGAAACCCGCGTGTGCCGGCCAACGTGCGGTATGCGATGAACATCTACCAGCGGACAGGCCTGCTGCGCGGACTGCCGCTGCGCGGCAAGGGCAAGCTGGTACCGGTGGATCCCGAACGTACGCACGTGCTGGCCAATCTGCGTGTGACGCCGGAAACCGAACACTTCGGCTGGAACTGGAACCTGGTGCAGCCGCTGTTTTACCGGCACCATCACCGGATTGGGCACGACGTGCGCATCCAGGGCCTGCTGCTCGACCTGGTGGACGTGGCTGCCGGTCCGGTGGATGCGGCGCCTGAGCCATAGCGCACCCGCCTGATTCCCACATCGTCTGCCTCGCGGGCCCAGTGCGTCGTGTGTGCCCACGCGCGTGCCTGCCCGTGCCGCGCGCCATGCATCCACGTCCGGTGCCTTCCTTCTCTCCGTGCCGAATTTTCTTGACGGACTAATTCGGTCGGATATAAAAAGTTGAGACTGAATCTCAGTTTCACTTCAGAAGGAGCATTCGAGCATGTCCAGAGTCGGCCCGCGCCTGCGCCGTGTGCGCGCCCTGGGGACCCCCTTGCCCGGACTCACCCGGAAGTCCGCCGAAAAGCGGCCCAACCGGCCGGGACAACACGGCCCCACCAGCAGCCGTCGCACGATGTCGGTGTACGCCGCGCGCCTGCGAGAGAAGCAGAAGCTGCGCTTCAACTACGTCCTCACCGAAACGGCCCTCCGCCGCGTCGTGAGCGAGGCCTTCCGCCTCTCCGGCAACACCGGCGACGTCATCGTCCAATTGCTCGAACGCCGGCTCGACAACGTGCTGTTTCGCGCCGGGTTTGCTCCCACCATTCCCGCCGCCCGGCAGATGGTGGCGCACGGACACGTGTTCGTGAACGGCCGTGGGGTGGATGTGGCCTCCTACCGCCTCCGCCGCGGCGACATCGTCAACATTCGCTCGAAGAGCCGTCCGCTGGTGGCGCGGGTGCTCGAAGGCAGCGCGTATCAGCCGCCGGACTGGCTGCAGATCGACCGGCTGGCCGTGTCGCTGCTGGTGGCGGGCGAGCCGGATCCCACCGTGCGGCCCTTCGACCTGGAGCCGCGCCTCGTGGTCGAACACTACTCGGGGGTGCTGTAATGGGCCGCAACCGCGACCGGAACACCTGCGCGTCGACCACGCTGCTTGCCGAGAGCGAGAACGTCTCGGTGTGCCGCTGCTCGTGCGGCAACGTGCATCTGCAGATCGGGTCGGTGATGCTGACGATGGATGTGGAGAACCTGTTCGAAGTGGAACGGGTCGTCAGCATGGCGCTGCAGCGGGGACCGTTCATGAGCAGCGGCTCGGCCGT
>CAZZGM010000158.1:5510-7348 GCA_964653955.1 uncultured Bifidobacteriaceae bacterium
CCCGGCGCCGGGAATGGCATAATCTGCCAGGCTTCCGTGTTCCCCTACCACGACGAAAACGAAACGCAGCGCCCGGCTCTGGTCACTGGCGCCCTCATTGCCACATGTGCGGTCGTGTGGGTGATGGTGCAGGGCGCCGGCGCCGTCGAGCCACTCGTGGCGTCGGTGTGCAACCTCGGCCTCATTCCTGGTGAGCTGACGCGCCAGGTTCCGGCCGGTGCCAGGTTTCCGATGGGCGAGGGCATGGCGTGTGTCATCGACGCCGGCTGGCCCGTGGAGAACGTCTTCACCTCGATGTTCCTGCACGGCGGCTGGATGCACCTGCTGGGAAACATGTGGTTCCTGTGGCTGTTCGGCAACAACATCGAAGACTCGATGACGCGGCCGCGCTTCCTGGTGTTCTACCTCGTGTGCGGGGCTGCGGCGGCGCTGCTGCAGGTGGCCGCCGACCCGGCGTCGGCCATTCCCATGGTGGGCGCGTCGGGCGCCATCAGTGGCGTGATGGGCGCCTACCTCGTCCTGTTCCCGCGCGTGCGCGTGTTCACGCTGGTGCCGCTGGGCTTCTTCGTGACGACGCTGGCGTTGCCGGCCTGGGTGATGCTCATCTACTGGACCGCGCTCCAGGTGCTGGGCGGGTTCAGCAGCATTGGCGCCGAAGGCGGCGGTGTGGCGTTCTGGGCCCACCTGGGCGGTTTCATTGCCGGCGTCGTGCTGGTGAAACTGTTCGTGGACCAGCGCCGGCTGGGTGGCCACCAGCAGCATCACTGGCGGCCGACCCGCGTCGGTTGGTAGAAGCCACGGCGCCCGCGGACGACCCTCATTTCCATGGATTGGCGAACCGCGGGTTTCTGAGAAAGCTCTGGTCGGTGAGGCTTTCGAGGAAAGCCACGAGGTCGCGCTTTTCTTCCGCGGTCAGGTCGATCGGCTTCACGAAAGGGCTCTTGAGCGGATTGTCGGCACCGACCCCCCGGTGTGGGCCTTCACGAATGGTACGGCCGCCGGCGGCGTAGTGGTCGATGACTTCTTCCAGCGTCGCAATGCTGCCATCGTGCATGTAGGGCGCGGTGACGGCAATGTTGCGGAGCGACGGTGCCTTGAAGCGTCCCATGTCTTCCGGATCTTCCGTGACCTCCTGGATGCCCGTGTTTGGCCGCGGGTAGGCTCCCTGACCGTCGATGTTGTAGAGCCCCGTGTTGTGGAACTCGATTTCGACGAAGCCCTTGCCGGCGTAGTCTGCCGTCTCCGTGAAGTTGAATCCGCCGTGGCAATGGAAACACTCCGTGCGCTCGGAGAAGAACAGCGCCTCGCCCCTGATGGCCGATCGTGAGATGGCCTTTGGATCGTCGCCGAGCCGGTACCGATCGTACGGCGACATGCCGGAGATCAGCGTCCGCTCGAACGAGGCCAGCGCTTTTGTCACGTTGTCGAGCGTAAACGCGTCGTCTTCATCCGGGAACGCCGCGGCAAACAACGCCTGATAGCGGCTGACGCCGCGCAGCCGTTCGAACAGTTCGTTCTCGCGTCCCGACATGCCCAGCTCGACGGGGTCTTCGCCGAACATCGGCACCAGCGCCTGGGTTTCGAGCCGCCGCTGTGTTGGGTTGGCCCAGGTCAGCACCGGGCTGTAAGCAATGTTCGTCAGGCTCATGCTGCCGCGCGGGTGGACCTCGCCGGTGACGCCGATACCGCGTGGTTTGCCGTCGGTGAAGGCCTTCTCCTGCTCGTGGCACGTCGCGCACGAGAACGTGCTGTCTACCGACAATCGCGTGTCGTAGAACAGGTGCCGCCCCAGTTCCACCTTGGCTTCGCTCATGGGGTTGTCGGGCGGAACCTTCGGC
>CAZZGM010000159.1:0-2674 GCA_964653955.1 uncultured Bifidobacteriaceae bacterium
GATCGTCCGGCCATGTGTGCGAGACGCTGTTGAGGCGCACGCCCACGGCCGCCGGCCCGGCCACGCCGTATCCGTCCACGGTCAACGTGGCGGGCGTGGGGACGGTGCAGTCCGTGGGCGTGCGCCTCAACAGCGTCTCGCACACATGGCCGGACGATCTCGATATCCTGCTCGTCGGACCGGGCGGTCAGCGCGTCATGCTGATGTCTGATGCCGGTGGCAGCACGACCATGACGAATGCCACGCTGGAGTTCCGTGACGGCGCGCCGGCGCTGCCGGACTCAGGGGCCATCACGACCGGGATCTACCGTCCCACCGACCACGCGCCTGGTGAAACGCTGCCGGCGCCGGCGCCCGCCGGTCCGTATGGCACACAGTTGTCCGTCTTCAACGGGACCAACGCCAACGGGACCTGGAGTCTCTATGTCGCCGACGACCTCGCGGCCGACGGCGGATCCATTGCCGGCGGGTGGTCGCTGCTCCTCTCAGGCACGGGTACGGACTACCTTCCCGCAACGGGCGAACTGACGTTCGCGGCGGGCGTGACTACGCAGACGGTGACCGTGCAGGTGGTTGGCGACACGACGGTGGAGCCGAACGAGACGTTCGCCGTCAACCTGTCGAATCCCAGCAACGCCACCATCTCCGACGCGCAGGGCGTGGGCACGATCGTGAACGACGATGGCGGTGGCGGTGGCGCGGTGCCGACGTCGGCCAACGACGCCTACATTACGCCGCACAACACCGCGCTGGTGGTTCCGGCACCGGGCGTGCTCGGCAACGACAACACCAACGGTGGCGGGGCGATGACCGCACAGCTCGTCACCGCGCCGGGTGGCGGGGCGTTCTCGCTGAACCCGAACGGCAGCTTCACGTTCACGCCGAATCCCGGGTTCATCGGCACGCCGAGCTTCACCTACCGCGCGGTCAACACCGTCGGCCAGGGCAACATTGCCACGGTCTGGATTACCGTGCAGGCCCCCGGAGGCGGCGTGCAGCCGCCCACGAACCTGCGCGTGGATCGCGTCGCTGGCAATACCGTGACGCTGCGCTGGTCACCGCCGGCGTCGGGACCGGCCCCCACGCAGTACGTGGTGGAAGGCGGCACCGGGCCGGGCACGGTAATGGCCAGTCTGCCCACCGGCCACACCGGGCCAATCTACACGTTCAACGCCCCGAACGGTTCGTTCTTCGTCCGCGTGCACACCCTGTCGGGCGCGAACAAGAGCGTCGCGTCGAACGAAGTGCCGCTGTTCGTGAACGTGCCGGTGGCGCCCTCGGCGCCGGCCGGTCTGCTGGGGCTGGTGCAGGGTAATGACGTGGCGCTGCGGTGGCGCAACACGTTTGGCGGCGGGGCGCCCACCAGCGTGGTGGTGGACGTGACGGGCTCGCTGACGACGTCCGTGACGCTGGGGGCGACGGAAGGCTTCAACTTCACGGGCGTGCCGAACGGAGCCTACACGTTCCGCGTGCGCGGCGTGAACGCGGGCGGCGCCGGCCCGATTTCCAACACCGTGACGCTGTCGTTCCCGACCGCGTGCAGCGGCGCGCCGGTGGCGCCGGTGAACCTCACGGCGTATCGCATTGGCGGCACGGCGTATGTGCTGTGGGATCCGGCGGCCAGCGGGCCGGCGGCCACCAGCTACGTGCTGACCGTCACGGGCTCCTACAACGGCACGTTCCCGACGACGGCGCGGATGGTGTCGAGTGGCATCGGGCCGGGCACCTACAACCTCAGCGTGCGCAGCGTGAACGTCTGCGGCCAGAGCGCGGCCACCCCGGTGGTCCAGCTGGTCGTGCCGTAAGAACGTTGGTTCCTGGGTTTTGCCCCTCGACTTCGCTCGGGGCACCCTGAGCGCAGTCGAAGGGTGAGGTTTCGGGGGGGCACGGGTGTTGGGGTTCGCTCCAGCACCTGTGACCCTCGAACTTCGGAACGGACAAACATCCGGGCTTCGGCACGGCAGGCCTCAGAACCGATAAAATACGGCCTGAGTGCCCAAGCTCTCCATCGTCATCCCCGCCTACAACGAAGCCGCTACCATCCACCGCATTCTCGATCGTATTGTCGAGGTCGAACTGCCCGGCGGCCTCACCAAGCAGGTCATTGTCGTCAACGATTGCTCGCGGGACGACACCCAGGCGGTGCTGGAGGACTATCGGGAGACCCATCCCGGCCTCGAGATGCAGATTTACCGGCACGAGGTGAATCAGGGGAAGGGGGCGGCGCTCCATACGGGCATCCGCGAGGCGACGGGCGAATACCTCATCATTCAGGATGCCGATCTCGAGTACGACCCACGCGAGTACGGGTTGCTGCTGCGGCCCATCCTCGAAGGATTTGCCGATGTCGTCTACGGCAGCCGCTTCATGGGCGGCAAGCCGCATCGCATCCTGTTCTTCTGGCACACCATCGGCAACCGTCTGCTCACGTTCCTGAGCAACATGTTCACGAACCTGAACCTGACGGACATGGAGACCTGCTACAAGCTGTTCCGCACCGACATCGTGCAGCGGCTGCCGCTCCGCGAGAAGCGGTTCGGTTTCGAGCCGGAGGTGACGGCCCGCATTGCGCGCGTGCCGGACGTGCGCATTTACGAAGTGGGGATCAGCTACTACGGCCGCACCTACGCCGAAGGCAAACACATCGGCTGGAAGGACGGCGTCCGCGCCATCT
>CAZZGM010000159.1:2684-7319 GCA_964653955.1 uncultured Bifidobacteriaceae bacterium
GCATCCTCAAGTACAACGTGTTCGCACGCTGAGATGATCGACCCTTCCCGTCTTCGCATCGGATGGCCCGCGGCCGTCCTCGACCTCACCGCGTCGGTTGCCGCCCTCTTCACGGCCTACCGGCTCCGCTTCGGCGCCGACGAGGTGGCACACTTCCTGGCGGCCGGTGCCCCCATGCTGGTGCTGATCGTCCTGCTGCAGTTCGGCGCGATCGTCGCCACGCGGCTCTATCGATCCGGTGGACAGGTGATGTGGCCCATCCGGCTGGCCGGCGGCGCCGTCGTCGGGGCGCTGGCCGGGCTGACGCTGGCAGTGGTCGTGGGGCGCGAAGATGGCGTATCGCGACAGGCGATTGCCAGCCAGGTGGCACTGCTGGGGCTTGGCGGCGTGTTGTGGCGTTCGCTGGTTGGATTGCGCATCAGGCGGAAGCGGCGCCTGGAACTGCGCGAGCGGTTCGGCCACGACGATCTCGTCGAACTCGGCGCCGACCTGGCGTCGATGACCGGGGGCGTGACTCGCGCCTGGGCCTACCGGCACCTGCTGTTCAACATTGTCGCCAAGGATCTGAAGCTGAAGTATCAGCGGTCGGTGCTGGGCTTTGCCTGGTCGCTGCTCAACCCGCTGGTGATGATTGGCGTCTACACCATGGCCTTCACTTACGTGATGCGCCTCTCCACGCCGCGTTTCGTGCTCTACATCCTCATCGGACTGCTGGCGTGGAACTTCTTCTCCGGCGCCGTCACGTCGGCGTCCGAGGCCGTCAACGGCAACTCGTCGCTGCTGCGCAGCGTGGTGTTCCCGCGCGTGGTGCTGCCGTTTGCCGCGGTCACGTTCCACCTGGTCCAGTACCTGTTGACGCTGTCGGTGTTCCTGCCGCTGATGCTGCTGGCCTACGGCGTGTCGCCCGCCCCGCGCATGCTGCTCTTCCCGGTGTTCCTCCTGCTGCAGGTCATTTTTATTGCCGGATTGACGATGCTGCTGGCGACCGCGTCGACGGTGTTCCGTGACGTCAAGCACCTCATCGACGTCGGCATGGGCATCTTCTTCTGGACCACGCCCATCATCTACGAGTGGACGATGATTCCGCCGGCGTTCCAGCAGCTGGCGCTGCTGGGGCCGATGACGCCGTACGTCCGGGCCTACCAGGACCTTTTCTATTACGGCGTCATGCCCGACCTGTCGATCTGGCTCGTGTCCACGGTGTACGCCGCGGGCACGTTCGTCTGCGGCCTCAGCGTGTTCCTGGCGCACGAGGATCGTTTCCCGGAGTTCCTGTGAGCGATTCCACGCTCATCGTGGCCGAGCGCGTGTCGAAGCGGTTCGTGGTGCACCACAACCGCGCGACGTCGCTCAAAGGCTGGATGTTGTCCACCTTCTATCCGCGGCTGCGCCCGCGCGCCGTGGACTTCTGGGCGCTCAGGGACGTCGACCTGACCATCGGGCGCGGCCAGGCGGTTGGTCTGGTGGGCCGTAATGGATCGGGCAAGAGCACGCTGCTCAAGATGCTGGCCGGCATCCATCGCCCGACGACGGGACGCGTGCTGGTGCGGCGCGGTGTCAAGGTGGGCACGATCATCGAGCTCGGTGTCGGCTTTCACCACGAGATGACCGGCCGCGAGAACGTGTTCCTCAACGGGTCGGTGTACGGCCTGTCACGCCAGGACGTCGAACGTATCTACGATCGGGTCGTCGACTACTCAGAAATCGGTGCGTTCATCGACGAACCCATCAAGAATTATTCGTCCGGGATGGTGATGCGGCTGGCGTTCTCGGTGGCCGCGCACCTGGACCCGGAAGTCCTGTTGCTCGACGAAATTTTCGCGGTGGGCGACGAAGCCTTCCAGGAAAAATGCCGCAAGACTATGCGGCAGTTCGTGAAGGAGGGGCGGACGATCGTATTCGTCTCACACTCGGCGCAGTCGGTGTCCGACATGTGCAACCGCGTGTGCGTGCTGGACCGTGGGCAGAAGGTGTTCGACGGCGGCGTGAAGCAGGGACTGGCCGTCTATCACGACATCGTGCGTGAGTCGTCCTGATCCCCGGCCGGGCGTCGAGCCACGAACGTCAGGTGGCGGCACCGCGGGTCGTCGTACTCGTACTCGATGAGGAACCCGCGATCCCGCAGCAGGCGGCCGAGCGCATCGGCCGTGAAATACCAGTAGTGCACGCGGCAGAAGTTTTCGGAATGGGCCGACCAGTCGGGCTCGTTCCGGTACTGCCCGTACGACGGCACCTGCAGGAACAGGCAGCCGCCCGCCTCCAGCACATCCCAGATTTCGGCCAGCAGCAGCACGGGCGACGCCACGTGCTCCAGCACATGCCAGGCAATGACGGCCGTGAACGTGCCGTCCGACGCCCACGTGTCGAGCGTGCCGAGGTGGACCGGCAGGCCGAGGCTCGACGCCACGCGGTGTGAGCGGGGCGACAACTCGATGCCCTGCACCTCCCAGCCGGCACGTCGCGCCGCTTCCAGCTTGTAGCCGTGGCTGCAGCCGACGTCGAGCAGCTGCCCTTTCGGCACGAACCGGTGCATGAGGTCGAGGATGAACGCGTGCTCGCGTACCCGCGCTTCCACGTCTTCGGTTTCGCCGGTCTGGTAGTGGGCGTTGTGGTCCTCGAGCGCCGAGACCTGGTCTTCGGTCATGTGGCGATCGAGCTGCGCCATGCCGCAGGCGCCGCACGACCAGATGCCGAAGCGCTCGCCGCCGTCCTGGAAGTGGCCGTCGAGCGTGAGGGCCATGGCGCCGCAGCACAGGCACGGCCGCCCGTCACGTCCGATGGCCGAGACAATGCCGTGGACCCGCGCGAGTTCTTCGGCCAGGCGCTCCAGGCGCCGTGCCGCGCGGGCATCGGCGTTCATGGCTGCTCCGGATCGGCGACGCGGAGTTCGTCCTCGATGATGGCCGAAACCTGGGCGAGAGCTTCACGCGCCGTGGGCAGCGCGCGGGTGAACTCGACGCTCTGCTGCCGCATCTTCTCGCGCTGCTCCGGGTTGTCGAGCAGACGGCACAAGCCTTCGGCAATGCCGTCGGGAGAGGGCTCGACGAGTTCCGCCGGATACCCACCGTGGCGCTCGCGGCTGTCGAACACGTCGAGGTCGACCAGCGGCAGGCCGCACGCCATCATCTCGAACGTCACCAGTGACGGGTTCGTGGTGGAGAATGCCAGGCCGACGTCGCTCGTCCGGTACAGCTCGCCAAGAGCGTCCGGCGCCAGGATGCCGAGACTCGTGTAGGCGAAGTCGATGTCGCCGGGGAACGACGCGGCGCCGAACAGGCAGATTTCCACGTCTGGCCTGAGCTGCGAAAAACGCGCCAGTCCGGCCAGGCCGAGGTCGTAGCAGCGCCGCGACATCTGCGGGCGCGCGAAGTAGATGACTCGCGGGCGTTCGCGTTCCGGCCGCGCGCCGGCGTGATGGTAGTACGACGAGGGATCCACCCAGAACGAAATGTTGCGGGCCTCGGCGCCGTGCCGCTCCACCATCGTCCGCAGCCACGGTCCGAGCGTGATGCACAGCAGGCCGTAGCGATAACTTTGTGCGGCCGCGAAATATTCGGTGCCGACCGGCGAGAAGTACGGTTCGTAGTCCTGGACGAAGTAGGCCGGCAGGGCCGTCCGGACCGACAGGTCCTTGACGAGCGGCGCGGTCGAGTAGTGCGTGGCAATCAACGCGTCGCAGTGTGTGATGTTGTCGAAGCCGAGCCCGATGTCGAACAGCACGTCGTAGCCGAAGTGCTGCTCGATGAACGATCGGATGTGGCGGGCGTTGCCCTCGCGTTCGTCCTGCGAGAAGAACAGCGTGACGTGATGGCCGCGCCGCACCATCTCGTTGGCGGCAAGGAAGATGTCGTTGTGCCCGCCCGAACCCGCGAAGGGATCGACCGTGGCCCAGTTGATGACCAGCGACCGTTCGGCCACGCCGAGGCGGCGGCGCATGTCGGCAATGATGTCGCGGTACACCGACACGGCCTGGGCGGCGGCATGGGCGGGCCCGTACTGCTCGATGACGTGTGCGGCGCCGGCGGCTGCCAGGCGGGCGCGCAGGTCCGGATCGTCGACGAGCGCCAGCAGCCGGTCGCGCCACTCCTCCGTGGTCTGGCACAGGAACCCGGTTTCACCGTCGCGGATGGCGTTGCGGAACGTTCCCGTGGCTGCCGCCACCACCGCCATGCCGGCCACGGCGCCTTCGAAGTACTTCAGCTCGCTCTTCGCCTCGCAGAAGGGGTTGCCGACTTCGAGCGGCGCAATCGTGATGTGGCTGCCGGCCGCCCGCAGCGGCACCTGGTCCCACTGGGCGAACCCGAACCGGACGATGCGCTCGGCATACGGCTGGAGTTCGGGAAACTCGTCCATGTCGAGATACCCGAACACGAGCAGGCGCGTCTGTGGCCGTGAGGCCAGCACATCGGCCAGCGCCGGCACCACTGTGGCGAAATCGCGCTGGTGCGTGCGCGAACCCGAGAAATAGGTGATGTCGACCGAGCCGTCGCGCAGCGGGACCGCGCGTGCCTGATCGCCGAGGGCCACCATGCGCGTGCCGAGGTGGTTGTTGAGCAGGAACGCGGGCTTGTCCAGTTCGCGCGCGCGCTCCACCAGAAACGGTGTGGCGCCGGTGAAGTAGTCACAGGCGTCCAG
>CAZZGM010000160.1:0-6045 GCA_964653955.1 uncultured Bifidobacteriaceae bacterium
GACTTCTGTTGGATGGCCGCGATGTCGTCCAGGTGTCCATGAACCTGACGAACTTCGAGAAGACACCCATCCCGCGCGTGTTCGAGATGGTGAAGCGCGAAGCCGCGCGCTACGGTGTGGCCGTGCTCGAGAGCGAGATTGTCGGGCTGGTGCCGCAGGCGGCACTGCTCCAGGCCGCGGAGTACTACCTGCAGCTCGAGGGCTTCTCGTCAGGCCAGGTGCTCGAAAACAAGCTGCGAAGCGAATAGCCGCGCGCCATCCAGCTGCGCCGCCGCCGATGTGCGTGAGCCAGCCGCGCTCACGCCTCGTCGCGGCGTGGCGCAATGCCGAACGCCTTCATCTTCTTGTAGAGGTTCGACCGCTCCACGCCCAGCATCTCGGCGGTGCGCGACATGTTGCCCTGCGCCGCCGCCAGCGCGCGCAGGATGAACTCCTTCTCGAACTGGTCGCGCGCCTCCGCCAGCCGGCCCGTGGACGGCGCCGGCGTGTAACTGCCGCCGCCATCACCATCGCGGCCGAGAAACACCAGATCCTGCACCGTGATGGTGTCGCCCTGCACCATGATGATCAGGCGCTCGATGGTGTTGCGCAGCTCGCGCACGTTACCCGGCCACCCATACGCCTGCAGGCGCGCCACTGCTTCCGGCGCCAGACGCTTCGGGCGGCGGCCGTATTCGGCCGACATGGTGGCCATGAAGTGATCGGCCAGCAGCGGGATGTCGTCGATACGATCGCGCAGCGGCGGCACGAAAATCGGGATCACGTTGAGCCGGAAGTAGAGGTCCTCGCGAAACCGCCCTTCCCGGATCTCCGACGTCAGGTCCTTGTTGGTCGCGGCCAGCACGCGCACGTCCACCTTGATGCGCTGCGTGCCACCGACACGCTCCATCACCTGCTCCTGCAGCACGCGCAGCACCTTGGCCTGCGTCTTCAGGCTCATGTCGCCAATTTCGTCGAGGAAGATGGTGCCGCCGTGCGCCTGCTCGAACCGCCCGGGCTTGTCGGCCACGGCACCCGTAAACGCCCCGCGCGCGTGCCCGAACAACTCGCTTTCAATCAGCTCTTCGGGAATGGCGGCGCAGTTCACCTCCACGAATGGGCCGTTGCGCCGGCGGCTCAGCTGATGAATGGTGCGCGCCACCACTTCCTTGCCGGTGCCGTTGTCGCCGAGAATGAGCACGCGTCCGTTGGTGGGCGCCGCCATTGCCACCTGCTCACGCAGCTGCTGCATCACGCGGCTCTCGCCCACCATCGTCTGCTGTCGATCGACACGCGCGCGCAGCACACGATTTTCGGTTTCGAGATCGCGCTGCCGCAGGGCGTTCCGCACCACCAGCACGGTTTTTTCGAGCGAGAGCGGCTTCTCGATGAAATCGAACGCGCCCATCTTGATGGCGCGCACCGCGGACTCGATGTTGCCGTGGCCCGAGATGATCACCACCTGCGCGTCCACTTGGCGTTCGCCCAGACGCTGCAGCGTGGTGAGTCCGTCGATGCCCGGCAGCCAGACGTCCAGGACAACGACGTCATAGGCGCGCTGTGCCACGCGGTCGAGGCACTCCTCGCCGCTACCGACGGTGTCGACCTCGAATCCTTCGTCGCGCAACACTCCGGCCACCGACGAGCGCACGCCCGGCTCGTCGTCTACGACCAGGATGGCGGCCATGTCGTTCCAGTCCGAGGCATTTTCACAGGGATAGCGTCACAGGGGCAGCTCTATGGTAAACCGCGTGCCGCTCGGCACGTTGTCCGCCACATCCACCGATCCGCCATGCTCGGCGACAATGCGCCGGACGATGGCCAGGCCGAGACCACTGCCGCGCCCCTTGGTCGAGTAGTACGGCAGGAACAGCTTTTCGCGCTCCCCTTCCGGAATGCCAGGCCCATCGTCGGCCACCACCACACGCACGAAGCCGTTGGCGTCGTCGCGCGCCGTTTCGATGGCAATCGTGCCGCGGCGCCCCATGGCTTCAATGGCGTTGTCGATGAGATTGATCAGCACGCGTTTGATCTGCTCCGCGTCCACCCGGACGTCGTCCACGGCCCGGTCGAACCGGCGCTCGAACACGACATCGGCAAACAGCCCATCGTAGAGCGAGAGCGTGTCCTGGATGAGCGCGGCCAGGTTCACGGACGACACACGCGGCGGCGGCATCCGGGCAAACTGCGAAAACTCGTCCACCAGCCCCTTCAGTGATTCCACCTCGCCGACAATCGTGCTCGTGCACTCCTGCACCAGGTCCTGCAGCGCCGGGTCCAGGTTGGTCAGCTTGCGGCGCATCCGCTCCGCCGACAATTGAATGGGCGTGAGCGGGTTCTTGATTTCGTGTGCCAGGCGGCGGGCCACCTCCCGCCACGCGGCCACCTTCTGCGCGCGGATGAGCGGCGTCACATCGTCCACGACGAGCACCGTGCCGTCGTAGGTGCCATCAGCCGCGACGACGCGCGTGGCCACGCCGGCCAGGTGGCGCTCGCGACCATCGCGCGTGAGCGCCATTTCCTGCGCCACCGAGTCGGTGCGTGCGCGCGCGGATTGCGCCAGCAGCTGGTTGACCGGTGCCAGGTCGGGACGGCCGAAGACGTCCACGGCCGGTTGTCCGGCCACGGCCGGGTCCACTTCCAGCAGGCGGACGGCCGCCGAATTGATGGTGCCAATGCAGCCCATACGATCGATGGACACCACACCGGTGGCAATGCGCTCGACCACCGCCTCGATGTAACGCCGGCGGCTTTCGCCTTCCTGGTGTTTCCGTTCGAGATCCAGGCTGGCCCGTTCCAGCCGGCGGCGGCTGGACGCCACTTCCGCGGCCATCGCATTGAACGCTTCCACCATCACGCCAAACTCATCGCGCGCCTGGTGTTCAATACGATGGTCGTAGTGTCCCGCGCCAATCTCGCGCGCGGCCTCCGACAACGCCTGCACCGGGCGCGTAATCCGTTTGGCCAGGTACAACCCGAGCCAGGTGGCGCCGACGAGAATGAAAAGCGTCACCATCACGAAGAACGACACATACACGCCGGCCAGCGGCTGACGCAGCACGCGGAGCTGTGTGTAGTCCTCGTAGGCGCGGGTCATGCGCCGGGAGCGTTCCGCCAGGCTGCCCGACAGATACTCGGAGGCCACCACCACGCCGGTCACCGTGGAACCGCGGCGCACCAGCGTGGCCACGCGCAGCAGTTCGCCGCCGGCAGGCAGCGGCTCCAGCATCCACGGCGCCGGGTCTGGACCGGTCAACGCCTGTGTCGCCAGACGGTCCGCGGAGGCACGCGCCCAGCCCTGCGGCAGCGTCGGTGCCGCAACGTCCACCACGGGCACCACGCCGGGCGAGCCGTCGGCCGCAACGGTCACACGGTATACATGCACGAGCGCTGGACGTGGTGCTCCCGCCTCGGGCACCGCTTGTGCGCGCACGCGCGTGAGATCCGTGGACGACAGGTCCACCGCCTGTAGCCGTTCGGCAATGCGCACGGCCTGCGCCGCCACGGCACGCTGCCGTTCCTGGTAATAGTCGGCGGCAATGCCATTGGCCGACGACAGGATTTCGTCCACCGGCGTGTTGAACCAGCGGTCCACCGCCGTCAGCACCACGCGACTGCCGACGAGCAGCACCAGCAGCGCCGGGATGATGGTCATCCCCAGCATCGTCAGGACCAGCTTGGCGCGGAAACGTCCGAACGGCAGACCGCGACGCCCTTCGACGATGGACTTGATGACGTTGCGCGCCAGCAGGAACACCAGCGCCACGAGCATCGTGAGGTTGGTGGCCGACAGCGCGTAGAGCACGACCTCGGCCAGGAAGTCGGGCGCCAGGCGCGAGGTGCGGTCTTCGATGACCAGCAGGCCCGCCAGGACGGCGAGCAGCATGATGATGCCGGCCAGGATGAGCCGCGGATTGTCGCGGAACGGCCGGCGGGCCGCCTGAGCCTCACCGGGATCCGCGGGGGCGCGTCGTGTGGACGGCACGGCCCCTCCGCCTACTCCTTCGCGTTGAGCAGGTCCTTCAACTCGGACATGAACTCACCGATGTCACGGAAGTGGCGATACACCGAGGCAAACCGCACGTAGGCCACCTTGTCGAGGTGCTTCAGCTCCTCCATGACGAAGGCGCCGATTTCCTGCGTGGCAATTTCCTTTTCCGCACGTTCCTGGAGGATGACCTCCACGCGGTCGGCAATGTCCTCGATGGCTGCCACGCTCACCGGACGTTTTTCGCACGCCTTGAGCAACCCGCCAACGAGCTTCTGGCGCTCGAACCGCTCGCGCGTGCCGTCCTTCTTCACCACCATGTAGGGGATTTCGTCAATCCGCTCGTAGCTGGTGAAGCGGCGGTGGCACTCCTCGTTGAGGCACTGACGCCGCCGGCGAATGACATCGCCCTCGCGGCTCTCGCGCGAATCCACCACCTTGTCGCCAACGAAACCACAGTAGGGGCACTTCATGCGTCCACCTCGGTCGGTGTACGGGTCATTTCGCTGACCCCTTTCAGGTCGAGCCCCTCACGCGCCGCAAACCAGAGCCCCAGCAGCGTCACGGGCACGAACGACACCGCGTGCAGCACGATGGCGGCGCCCACCGCGGCATTGTTGTTGGCCGCGAAAAACGCCGTCGCACCGACGCGAAACGCTTCATGAAAACCGCCCACGCCACCCGGCGTGGGGACCGACACCCCCACCACCAGCAGCGCCAGCATCAGCCACGCGCCGGCAAACGGCATGGCAATGTCGAAGGCTCGCGCAATCACCCAGGTTTCGGCACATACCACCACCCAGAGCACCAGCGACCAGCCCAGGCTGGCCATCAGCCGTTCGGGACGGCGAAGCACACCAAAGCCCAGGGAGAACATGCGCACCGCCCGTGCCACCGCGGCCGCCACCCGCGCCGACAGCACGCGCTCGGCCCTGGCCAGCAGCGCCGACAGCCACTCGGGATGTCCGGCCAGCACGAACATCACCACCAGCGACATCACGGCCACTGGCGTCATGACGATGCCACCGAGCCTGATGGCGGAAAACAACCGTGAGTCACGAGCGTCCATGCCCGGATCGAAGGCCACGAGGTAGGCCGCCAGCAGCAGCAGCACGGCCACGAGGTCGAGGATGCGCTCCACCACGACCGTGGCAAACGTCGCCGTAGCGCTCAGCCCTTCGCGGCGGGCGAGCAGATAAGGACGGATGACCTCTCCGGCCCGTGCCGGCAGCACGGCGGTGGCGGCAAACCCGATGACCGTGGCGCGAAACGCCACGCCAAACCGCGTATGGCCGAGAGGTTCCAGCAGGTACTGCCAGCGTTCCGCGCGCACGAAGTAGGTCACGAGCGTCAGCACCACGCCGGCCGCCACCAACTCGGGCCGCGCCCGGCGCATGGCGTCCCACACCTGCCAGAAGTCGGCATTGCGTAGGAAGAGAGCCATGAGCCCCACGGCCAGCAGGGTGACGACAACGGTGCGGACAACGCCTCGCAAAGCACTGACATGTTATACGCAGACCGCATCAGCCAGCCGGCCCCCATCATCTGTGGCTTGCGTCGGCGCCAGTGGCTGGCTAGGATCGGGGGTCTTCGTGAGCACTACTCTCTCCACTCCCATTCTCGATACGGACCTGGCTGGCCTGGAGCTCGTGCGCCGCGGAAAGGTGCGCGACGTCTACGCGGTGGACGATGCCCTGCTGATCGTGGCCACCGACCGTATCTCGGCCTTCGACTACGTGCTGGGATCGGGCATTCCCGACAAGGGACGCATCCTCACGCAGTTGTCCGCGTTCTGGTTCGCGCGCACGCGGCACATCGTGCCCAACCACGTCATCAGCACCACGGTGGCCGACTATCCGGAACCGGCGCGGCGGCATGCCGCGGTTCTGGAAGGCCGGTCCATGCTGGTGCGCCGCACGACTCCGCTGCCCGTGGAGTGCGTGGCACGGGGATACGTCTCGGGCTCCGGATGGAAGGACTACGTGGCATCAGGGGCCATCTGCGGTCATCGATTGCCGCCGGGACTCCGCGAGTCGGATCAGCTGCTCCTCGAGGTCGGTGACGTGCGCTGCGCCCCG
>CAZZGM010000160.1:6055-7301 GCA_964653955.1 uncultured Bifidobacteriaceae bacterium
CCCATCTTTACGCCGGCCACGAAGGCCGAGTCGGGCCACGACGAAAACATTACCGAGGCCCAGGCCGCGGCGGTGGTCGGTGATACGTTGCTGGTGCGGTTGCGGGAGCTGACGCTCCAGTTGTACGCGCACGGCGTGGCGCACGCCGCGTCGTGCGGCATCATCCTCGCCGACACGAAGTTCGAGTTCGGCGTCATGGCCGATGGCGAGCTGCTGCTGATCGACGAGATGATGACCCCCGACTCGTCGCGCTACTGGCCGGCGGATCAGTACGCGCCGGGCGGGCCGCAGCCCAGCTTCGACAAGCAGTACGTGCGCGACTATCTGGAATCCATCCAGTGGAACAAGCAGCCGCCGGTGCCGTCGCTGCCGCCCGACGTGGTGGCGCGGACGCGCGACAAGTACCTCGACGCCTACCGCCGGCTGACCGGCGCCGACCTGATGGCCGGCACCCCCCGGTAACCGCCCGTGCGCGAACTCCTGGATCAACTCGTCGCCGAGATGGTGGACAAGGGCATCCGCTTCGAGGATGCCCAGCGTGAGTTCGAGAAGCGGTTCGTGACGCGCGTGGTCCAGGCCAACGACGGCAACCTGAGCCGCGCGGCCCAGACCCTCGGGGTCCACCGCAACACCCTGACGCGGAAGATCAACGACCTGAAAATCCGCCTGCGATAGCCTCCCGCTGCGCCGGCCTCACCGGTGCCGTTCCCTCGTGCCTCCGGCCCCGCGTCGCGCGTACCGCCGGAACGCGACGTTGCCCGGCCCTTGCGCCGCCGCGCCGCGCGCCCGGTCTTGTTTCCCCCAGCCCGGCCACTCCGGCGCACCACGCCCGGAGCCTTGACACCCGTGCGCCGCCTTACCTACACTTAGCAGTCGTTGGTATTGACTGCTAGCTTCGCAAGGGGTCGACTGCTAGCAGACGCATGGCACCCCTGTTAAACACCCTGGATTCCGGCATCCTGTTCGCGGGCCATTCCGGCACCGTGGAATCGGGGCGGAGTCCGACGTAACCCCTGAGTCAGACGGAGTAAACGAGCATGGCGTTGAGACCGCTTCACGACCGCATCCTCGTGCAGCGCATCGAGGAAGAAGAACAGAAGGTTGGCGGCATCATCATTCCCGACTCGGCCAAGGAAAAGCCGCAGCAGGGCAAGGTGATTGCTGTCGGGGCCGGCAAGGCCGACAAGGACGGCAAGCGCATCGCGCTGGACGTCAAGGAAGGCGACACGATCCTGTTCGGCAAGTA
>CAZZGM010000161.1:0-7274 GCA_964653955.1 uncultured Bifidobacteriaceae bacterium
ATGCGCGTTGCGTGCGTTGTCCCCTCATGCCGCGAGGCGCATGGTACGCTAACGCGGGAATCGACGCCGGCACAGCCGGCACACACGCATGTCAGTCATCGTCACGACGTTCGGCGGGCGACAAGATCGGATGCAGCTGCTGGTGCGCTACGTGCTGGCGGCCCTGGACGCCGGCTTCGTGTCGGCGTATCACGTGTGGGATTATGCGCGAACCGATGCCGATCGGCACTGGCTTCAGAGCCTCCCGGCGCTGCACCCGGCCATCCAGTTGTTGACGCCGGGGCCTTCGGCTTCGCGCTACGGCGCCTATTACCGCCACTACCGGCGCGCGACGCACGGCGACGCCGTCATCCTGAAGGTGGACGACGATGTCGTGTACGTGGATCTCGATCGCCTGGCGGAGCTGATTACGTTTCGGCGAGCGCACCCGGAATTCTTCCTCGTGAGCGCCAATCTCGTCAATAACGGCGTGTGCGCATTTTTCCAGCAGCAGCGCGGCGTCGTACCACCTACGCTGATGGAGCTGCCGTACCCGCCGCGTGGGTATTGCGGAACACTGTGGGAGCGCGCGGACCTTGCCGAGCGCCTCCACGACTATTTCCTGGCCATGCCGCAGCGGTTCGTCGTACCGGGTGTGGACGAGGCACCGGATCGGCTCAGCATCAACTGCGTGGCCTACCTGGGTGCCGACCTCGATCACCTGACGGATATCGGAGACGACGATGAGGAGGCGCTGAGCGTGACCATTCCGCAGCGGCTGGGGCGGCGGAATGTGATCTATCAGCCGGCGGTGGCCGCGCACCTGTCGTTCTACTCGCAGGAGCCGGCCATGGACGTGTCACGTCTGTTGTCGCGTTATGCCGCGCTGGCCGACACCGTGCTCGCGAGGCGGGCGCGGGTATCGACTTACGAGGTCAACCTGGGCGCCAGATAGTGAGGAACGATGATACGCACACCGTGGTTCGAGCGTAAGTTTCCTGCCGTCGAGGACAACGGGCTTCTGCCGGGAATCCTCGAGCGGCTGGAGGGGACATCACATCGGCTCCGGGCGCTGCTGGCCGGTGTCGAACGCTCGAGCAAGGCCGACACCGGCTGGAGTCTCGCCCAGGAGCTGGGACATCTCGACGATCTCGAGCCTCTCTGGCTGCAACGTGCTGGCGACATCATCGAGGGCAAAGCAGACCTGACGGTCGCGGATCTATCGAACCGGAAGACACACGAGTCGGATCACGATCGGTGGCCGCTTTCCGAGCTCATCGACCGTTTCGAGCAGAATCGTATGGCGTTTGTCACGAAGCTGCGAAGCGCCTCAGCCGACGATCTCGAGCGCGCCGCGAAGCACCCGCGCCTGGGCACGCCCATGCGCTTGATCGATCTGGCCTTCTTCGTCGCCGAGCATGACGACCACCACATGGTCAGACTCCGGGAGCTGAAGGCACAACGCTGAACGCGTTAGCCGTTCATTCGAGCACCATGAAAATCACCATCTATCAGAAGCCGAGCTGTTCGACCTGCCGCCAGGTGCATGCCGCGCTCCGCGAGTCGGGCGTGGACTTCGATGCGGTCGACTACTACATCGATCCAATCCCGAAGGCCAAGCTGCAGGAGCTGATTGGCAAGATGGGGATTACGCCGCGCCAGCTGTTGCGGACCAGGGAGGAAGCGTATCGGTCGCTGGGCCTCGATGATCCGGCGGTCAGCGACGGCCAGATCGTCGACGCCATGGCTGCCCATCCCGACTTGATCCAGCGGCCCATCGTCGAGCATGGCGATCGCGCCATCCTGGCGCGCCCTGAGGAGCGCCTGAAGGAGATTTTGTAGCCGGTCAGCGAGCCTTCGCCGGCTCGTCGCCGACCAGGAATATTGCCGGCAAAAATCCGCCAGCCCGCGACTCACTGCCCAGAGGAAGCGGGAACGGTCTGAAAAACTGCCTGCCGGTCCGTCCAATGCCATGAGAACGGAGCCGGTCATCCAGGACCGTCCGGAGGAGGCTGGTATGGGCCATCAACGTCGACGACTGTATCGCTCTGTGCTGCCTCCACGAAGCCGGTGGGCGGCCTGCGCGGTGTTGGCGCTGGCCCTAGCCGGGGCACGCGACGCGCATAGCCAGGTTCAGGGAGCGGTGGCCGTTGGAACGAGCGGAGAGATACAGACCGCCCTCTCGCAACTCGGTGTATCCGCGGACCTGGTGCCTGCCGACCGTCTTCGTGATGTTCAAGAGCCTTTTCTGCCTGAGGAACTCATTCGAGCGTTTCGACTGAAGCCTGGCGAAGACAGCGCCACACGTCGCCCGTACATCATCTTTGCCCCGGATACGCCACTGCAGGTCCTGGCAGACCAGCTGCTCTCGAGGGGAATCGTCGTCGAGCAGCTTCCGGTCCGCACGTTCGTTCCACAGTTGCCGCAACCGGGGTGCACAGACTGTCTCCCCGTTGCACCTGGCGTACCAGGAAGTATTCCGCCGTTTGTACTGCCCAAATTGCAGCCACAGTTCGAGGCCTACTCGGCCAGCCAGTGTGCCGAGTCAGCCACGATGTTGCGCGGACGTATTCAAGCCGAGCCGAAGTGCTACCTGGGCACCGGCATCGATCCTGCCTATTGCTCCGCGCCTCAGGCTGCCGTGGGATATCACGGCGACTACACCAGAAGTTGCCTGCTCACAGCAGTGCACTTCTCGGATCCGAACCTCAGCCAGTACGCGGTCCTCACGCCAGTGGGTTCGAACATCCCGTTCTGTGGAGCGCTCCTCGTAAGCCCCACACTGGCCATCACGTCCGCGCACTGTTTCCACAACCAGTCAACCACCCGCGTCCGGCTCCGGCCGTGGACGGCTCGGGCGCTGGAAATACCTGTGAGCCTGCACGAGGCAAGCGGCAACATCGCGTCCGAGCTGCTGAACGAGTATCCGGTGGTTCTCAGATTGAGCATTCCAGCTCCTGGCGCGCACAGCGAGGTCTGTTTTCAGGATCCCGGACTCACCGATCCGCTGCAACTGTTTGGCTACCTTGCGTCGACCACTCCGCTGCCTGATGCCGACTGGGGCGATAACCTTCGCAGCAGCCCATTTGCCTGCTCGGCCGTCTCTGACTCCGCCACGAATCTCGTTTCGACGCTGCTTGCCGGCTGCTACAGGCATTCCTGCCAGGCATTTGGCGGGTTCAGTGGCTCACCTATCTTCAAGGACGGGCCGCCACCTGACTGCTCTACCCTCGTGGTTGGCATGCATGTTGGCGCGGCTGGACCAAGGACCTCGTGTAGCGGCGGAGTGACGAACTCGGCCCTCACGGGCGGTCTGCTCCGCAGGGTGATCGAATCGATTAACGAAATACAGGAGCGGAACAGATGAGAACCATCTGCCTGGCAGTCATCACAATCCTGAGCATATCGGTAGCGGCGTGCGCGAGTACGGCCAAGACGAATGTGACTGCGGCCGCCGCACTGCGCCCACAAGTCCAGCCACTGATCGCGAAATTCTCCAACGCGTGCCTCGTCAAGAGCGACGAGTACGATGGAGCCATCGTCCAGGAGTCCGCCGTCGGTGCGGCGCTCCTGACAGCGCTCATCCCCAAGGCTGCCGGGGCGGCAATCGACTACGTCGGGGGTGCTCTTCAGAACGCCGGAGCCGACAAGAAATCGACCATGCAGGCGACAGCTGGTCCCTACATGATCCAGATCAACCGATGGGACCCATCGCTCGCCGGCCGCACGCTCGACTTATTGCCTCGCGCACGATGCCTGCACCTCCTGGCGTTCAACGACTCGGAGTCGAAGGATTGGGCACTGTTGGTCGAGGGCACAGATCGGTTGCCAGCAGACATTCAGACGGTGCGCGAGAGTCTGGACATGCAGGAACTCCCGGCCCCGACGTTTTATCTCGAGCTGGCAGTCGTTCTGTCGGCCGATCAATCGGCGTTTCGATTGCTTCCGACGTTTCTACGGTATCGGCAGGCATTCTCGGGCCGCCACCGCGAGGCAGAGCTGCTCTCAGCTGTGAGCATCAGTCGGCCAGGCGTCGAGAAGCCTTTCGCGTCGACCACGCTGCTTCTACGCGGACTCCGCATCGGGCAGACATATGACCTCGGCGAGCTCACAGGAGCAGGCAGCGATTGGATGCCGCTCGACAAGCCCTCGGAGGCGGCCGCCGAGGCCAAAGGCCGGCCGCACGATCCGACGACGGTGGAGCAGGTGCTGCGGTTCGACCCGCTCAATGTCAAGGTGGTTCTCACGGAAACTCAAGACGGCATCAAGCTGCTGAAAACGCTGGGCGAGCTGGTATCTGGTGCCAAGGAGAGCGTGACGACTGCTGTGACGGCAGCACTGCCGAACGCCGAGAAGGCTGCCGCCGCTGAAGCAACACGTCTCGACGAGCGAAACGCCTACTTGAATGCCATGGCCGCAGTGGCGGTGAAACAGGCCGAGTTGGACGCCAAGAGCGACGGCGTGGAGAAGGCAAAAGCGCAAGCCGAGCTCACAAAGGCGAGGTTGGAAGCCAATAAGGCCGCGCTGAAAGCCGGGATGACGCTTCCTTTTGGAGAGCTATACAACCGACCATCGTAGCGGCAGCCTCACGCCACCACTTCCCGTCACTCCGCGCGGAGCGCGCGGAGTGGATCGGCACGACTCGCTCGAAGCGCCGGCACTGCCGCTGCCACGAGTGCAACCGCCGACACGGCCACCCACGCACTGGCTAACACGCCGGAATCCCCTGGAGAGACACCGAACAGGCGGCTCGCGAGGATGTGCCCGCCAGCGTAGGCCAGTACCAGGCCGATGAGGCCTCCCAGCAAGGCACTCCGACGGGCTGACCCGAGCATCAACCACAGAATCTGCGCCGAGGTCGCGCCCAACGCGACTCTCGTGGCCAGCTCACGCCGGCGCATGGCCGCGATGTAGCCAATCACCCCGTAAACCCCGACGGCTGCCAGCAGCAGCGCCGCCACGCCGAATCCCAGCATCATCATTCGTCCGAGTTGCTGCTCACGTGTCGCCGCGTCCACGAAACGCGTTGCCGGAGCGGCTTCGACGATTAGCGTCGGGTCGACGCGAGCGAGCGCGGCACGCACACGTTCGATCAGGACGGCAGGCGGGGTCTGGGCGGATCCGACAACGATCGACTGCCGCTGCATTGGAAACACCTGTGTCACCGGCACGTAGTACAAGGGTTCTGGTGCGGATATCGGCGATTCATACCGCACGTCTTCGACCACGCCGACGATCCGCGCCAGCTGCCCCATGTCGGGCTGCGGATAGCCGACTCCGATGCGTGTGCGCAACGGATCTCGTCCTCCGAGGACCTGAGCAGCGAAGCTCCGTGTGACGACCATCACCCGCTCGCTGTCGCGGCGATCATCTGCGGTGAACAAACGTCCGGCGACAAGCCGCGCCCCCATCGCCTCGAGCAGCCCAGCACTGACGGCTCGGGCGTGGCTCGTCTGGGACCGGTCGGGAGACGCCTCGTCTGATTCGACCTGGACGTTCGTCGTGCCATCGTAGTCCGCGCGCAGCGGGTAGCTCCATGCGCTCCCGACGGTGCCATCCGGCACGGCAGCCCGAACCTCCGACAGCAGGCGCTCGATCCAGGCGTCCACGCTCGCCGCATCACGGCTCGGGAGTGCCGGGCGCACGTCGACGACGATCCGCCCCTCCGGCACAAAGCCCCGGTCGATGGCTCGGAGTCGGTCGTAACTCTGCATCAGCCAGCCTGCGCCGGCGACCAACGCGAGCGCGAGGGCGATTTCGGCGACCACCAGCCCGGACATGAGCCGCGCCGCGGCGGCTCCCGCCGTCACGCGCGTCCCACCGTGCTGTACCAGGCTTCTCCCGTGGGCGCGCGACAGGCGGAACGACGGCACGATGCCGCTGATGACACCCGTCACGAATGTCACCGCCACGACGAAGAGGAGCACGCGTGCGTCGACAGCCAGCGCGTCCAGGCGCGGCAGCGCCGTTGCGCCGGCAGCCCTGAAAATTCGGACGGCACCCTCAGCGACAATGACACCGCCAGCGGCACCAATGCCGGCCAGGAGCGCGGCCTGCACCAACTGCTGCTGGAAGAGACGCTGCGGCGATGCCCCGAGCGCGCTGCGCACAGCCGCGTCGTAGTGCCGCGCCACGCCGCGCGCGAGCACGAGGTTGGTGACATTGATACACGCCAAAAGCAGGAGCAACGCGGTGGAGCCCCATACGATCAGCAGAATCGTCTCGAGCGGTCCGACGACGGCCGACAACAGGCTCTGGAGGACGAAATCGCGGCCGACGGCATTGGGCACGGTGCGTGCAACTTCGGCCATGACGGCGGGCGCGATCGCCACGAGGTCGGCGAGCGAACGCCCATCCTGCAGGCGCACGATGCCCTTGAACATGTGGGATCCCTCGTCTGGATCGAACCGCATGTTGAACCAGGCGTCTGGGCTGCCGGGAGTGTCCAGCATCGGCGACGCGACACCGATCACGGTCGCCGCTCCCCGGAGCTCAGCGATCCGCACCGGCCGGCCGACAATGTCTCCCGCCCGGCCGAACGTCGTCGTCCACATCCGCGACGACAACACAAGATGGATCGGTGCTTCTGCTCCCGGTGACTGGTGTTCCTCCAGGGTGAAACTCCGTCCCACCGAGAGAGGCAGGCCCAGCGTGTCGAAGTAGCCATGGGTCACGCCAGCGACCGCGATCCGCAGCGGCGTGCCGTCTTCTCCGAGGAGCGTGGCATCGATGGGTGTGGCCTGCACACCTGCCGCGCGGCGTACCACGTCCGAACGGCGGTTCAGTGCATTCAGCTCCGCGGACGCCACGAGGCCGGTCGTGGCCCGCCCATCGGTGTAGCGCGTTCGCACGTCAACGAGCGCGCCCGGCTCGACATAGGGCAAGGGCCGGAGCAACGTGGCATCGACGGCGCTGAACACTGCGGTCGCAGCACCGATCCCGACGGCCAGCGTCAGCGCGGCAATGCTGGTGAACAGCGGCGCCGAACGAAGGTCGCGCGCCGCGTACCTCACGTCCTGCAGGAGAGCGTCAATCATTGATGCCTCGCAAGGGGTGACGGCGGCCAGTGTGTCGCACCAGGCCGGCGCACGCTACTGGATTGTCTCGACGCTGGACGAAGGAGCGACAGCCGGGGCGAATTCTACCGCTTCCGCACTATTCAGAACCCTTCTTGGGAACATTTCAGGCACGCCCGTGCATGGCGAGACGACCTAAAATGCTTTGAATCAATTGTTTAGATATGGCGGAGAGGGTGGGATTCGTTCCCGACGAACCCACGCCCCTCAACGGTTTAG
>CAZZGM010000162.1:0-7230 GCA_964653955.1 uncultured Bifidobacteriaceae bacterium
CACGAAACGTCCGGCTGTGACCGCCGTCAGATTCGCCTGCGACCGCGCCGCCCAATCCTCATCCTCCACGTCGACGTCGGTGAGACGCAACGAAGGGAGCGCGGTGGAGAGTGCCGCGCGTGCCGCTGTCCGATCGCCGGACGTGTTGAAAAACACGCGCCAGCGGAGCGGAGCAGGCGGCGGATCGGGAATCGGAGGGAACGTCGGGTCCCACAGGCCGCCGGGCGGCAGTGGGCGTTCTTCCAAGTCTTCGATGGCCTGCGGCGCGTGGTCGTCGACGAGTGCCGCCACCAGTTCTTCGGCGTCGGGCGGATCGTCGATCGCCGGCGCTTCAATCAGCAGTGCGGGCCAGACTCGCATGCAGGTATCGACTCAGTAATCGACCAGGCTTCATTACTCAGCCGAAGATCTTGCCGAAAATACCGCGGTCGTCGGTGGTTTGTTCCCCGCGCCGGCGCGGCTCGAACTTCTCACCCGGCAGAGTGTCGGCCAGCTCGGCAAACAGCCGGCGCTGTTCGCGTGACAGCTTCTTGGGCGTGACGGCCTGCACGGTCACCAGCAGGTCGCCCTTGCCGCGGCCGGTCACGTCCGGCAGTCCCTTGCCCTTGATACGGAGCATGGTACCGGTGTCGGTGCCTTCCGGAATCTTGAGCTTTTCTTCCCCGTCAATCAGCGGCACGACAATGTCGCCGCCGAGCGCAAGCGTGACGAAGGAGAGCGGGATCTCGCAGTGCAGGTCGTTGCCATCGCGCTGGAAGAACTCGTGCTCGCGAACGTGAATGACCACGTAGAGGTCGCCCGGGGGACCGCCCTGCGTGCCGGCTTCGCCTTCGCCCGAGAGTCGGAGGCGCTGTCCGCTGGCAATGCCGGCGGGAATCTTCACCGTCAGCTTCCGCTGCCGTTCGGTCGTGCCCTGGCCGCGGCAGGTTTCGCAGGGCTTGGAGATGACGCGCCCCGTGCCGCGGCATTGCCCGCAGGTGCGAGCGACGGTAAAGAACCCCTGCTGATAACGCAACTGGCCCGACCCGCGACATTGCGGGCAGGTGGTGGGCGCCGAACCCGGTGCGGCGCCGGAGCCCGCGCACGTGTCGCAGGCTTCCTGTCGCGGAATCTGGATGGTCGATTCGGTGCCGCGCGCGGCTTCTTCGAAGGCAATCTCCATGTCGTACCGGAGATCCGAGCCGCGCTGTGGTCCGCCCCTGCGCCGGCCGCCACCGAAGACGTCGCCAAAACCGAAGATGTCGCCGAGTCCGCCAAAGATGTCCTGGAAGTCGGCGAAGATGGTCGGGTCGACGCCGCCGGCCGCTCCGCCCGAGACGCCGGCATGGCCGAACCGGTCGTACCGCGCACGCGTGTCGCCATCGGCCAGGACCGCATAGGCTTCGGCCGCTTCCTTGAAACGTTCTTCGGCGTCCTTGTCACCCGGATTGCGGTCGGGGTGGTACTTGAGGGCCAGCTTGCGGTACGCGCTCTTGATGTCCTGTTCGCTGGCCGAACGCGACACCCCGAGAATTTCGTAGAAGTCGCGCTTGCTCACGATGCTTTCGCCACTTTGACGAGCGAGGGCCGCAGCAGGCGCTCGCCGAGGAGGTACCCCTTGCGGAGTTCCTCCACGACCTCGCCTTCGCGGGCACCGTCGACGGCTTCGTATGCCACGGCCTGATGGAGATGCGGATCGAAGTCGGCCCCCACGGCCTCGACGGGCGTGACGCCGCGTTTGCGGACCAGCTCGTCGAGCGCGCGGTGGATGAGCTCGACGCCCGTGCGATAGGCCTGGGCTTCGGGTGGCGCCTCAACCGCCAGCGCCCGTTCGACATCGTCCATGACGGCCAGCAGGTCGGTCAGTACATCGGCGGCAGCCCAGGCGGTGAACTCCTTGCGCTCACGGTCGATGCGCTTGCGGAAGTTGTCGAACTCGGCGGTCTTGCGCAGCAGGCGATCGTACAGGTCGTCGCGCTCCTTCTGAAGAGCGTCGGTGGCGGCCGGTGTGGAATCGGAGGCTGCGGTCCGCGTGTCCGGCTCCGGCGCCGCGCCGGTCGGCAGGGGATCGTGCGAATCGGTCATGGTGCTGTATGAACTCGTCAGTGAACGTCCCGGCGGACGCGGGCCACGGCAATGGCGGCGACGTCGACGGCCGAAATCGCCCGCGAGTACTTCATGCGGGTGGGGCCGATGACGCCGACGGTGCCCGTGCTGTGCCCGTCGAAGTAGGTGGATGCAATCAGGCTGAACGGCCGCAGTTCGGGGTCGCTGTGTTCGGCACCAATCACGACCGTGAGCCCGGGGCCATCGATATATTCGTTGAGCAGCCGGACGAGCCGCTGTTTTTCTTCGACCATGCGCAGCAGCGCGCGCAGCGTGGCCGGCGAGATGCCGCTGGCTTCCACTACCTGCTCGAGCAGTGCCGAAGCGCCCTCGATGTAGACGGCGGCAGGACCGTCCATCTGTTCCAGTGTCTGGCTGGCCAGCCGCAACGCCAGCCCGAGCAGCTCGTCGTAGAGCGACCGTTCTTCGCGCAGCCGGGCGCGTACGCCCTCGCGCACTTCCTGGAGCGTACGGCCTTCAAACGTCGAGTTGAGGAAGTTGGCGGCCTGTGTGAGTTCCGACGGGCTCACCTCCTCGCGCATGTCCACGGTCTTCTGGGACACCTGGTTGCCGCGCGACACCATCACCACGAGGATGCGGCTGCCGTGCAGCGGCACGAACTCGATGCGCTGGAACAGCGCGTGTTCGTTGACCGGCGCGATGGCAAAGCCCACGTGCCGTGACGTTTCCGACAGAACGTGTGAGGTGGAGGACAGGAGCTCGTCGATGAGCGGCGTGTCGCCCACTTCCTGACGCAGCCGGGCTTCCACGCCGGATGCGTCCCGGGTGGCGCGGCGCCCCTCGATCAGCAGGTCGACATAAAACCGGTAGCCGAGGTCCGTGGGGACGCGTCCAGCCGAGGTGTGCGGCTGCCAGACGTAACCCATCTCCTCGAGCTGGGCCAGGACATTGCGGATGGTGGCCGACGACACACCCAGGCCGGCGCGATGCATCAGCGTGGCCGAGGCCACGGGCTCGCCGGTCTCGATGTACTCACGGACCAGCGCGGCCAGTACCCGGCGCGTGCGATCGGAAAGAGCGGGGGCCGTCATTAGCAGTCGCCACGAATGACTGCTAGCAGTATAGCAGGTCGGGCGGTCGAGGTTCCGGAACGGCTGGGATGGGACCGATCTGACAAGAGGCTCAGATGCCGGCGCGCGCGGCCAGTGCCCGGCTTTCGGAGGTGGCCTCGGCGGCGAGGGCCGCAGGATCCCAGCGGGTGGGTTGGCCCTCGCTGACCAACGGCGCGCCATCTACCCAGACGGCGCGGACATCGGAGGCGCGGCTGGCGTACACGAGCGTGGCATAAGGATCCGGATCCGGCGCGGTGTGCACCTGTCCGCGCCTGACCAGCACCAGATCGGCACGTTTGCCCGCCTCGACCGTGCCGACCTCATCCAGCAGTCCCAGCGCGCGGGCACCTTCACGTGTGGCCATTGCCAGCGCGTCGCGCGCCGTCAACGCGCCGGGGCCGCGGCGCACCGCCTGAATGGTGGCCGCGAGCCGCATTTCCTGAAACATGTCGAGGTGGTTGTTGCAGGCCGCACCGTCGGCGCCCAGCGATACCGAGACGCCCAGCCGCCGCAGTTCGTCCACGGGCGCCAGCCCCGAACCCAGCTTGAGGTTCGAGCCCGGGCAGTGCAGTACCCGCATGTCGTGCCGCGCCAGCAGCGCCTGCTCGTGCTCGTCGAGCCAGACGCAGTGCGCCACGCAGACGTGTGGCGCCGCCAGCCCCACCGAGGCGAGATATTCGATGTTGCGGAGGCCCGTGCGCTCGCGCACGAGGGCCACCTCGTCGCGATTTTCCGAAGCGTGGGTGTGCACCAGCAGCGACTGGTCGCGGGCCGCGTGTGCCACGGCCTCCAGAAGATCGCGCGAGCAGGACACGGCAAACCGCGGCGCCAGCGCCGCCCGCAGCCGGCCGTTGGCGCGTCCGTGCCATCGTTTGGCCAGCGCGAGGCTTTCGTCGAGCGACGCCTGCGTCCGCTCCCGCAGCCGTGCCGGCACTGCCTCGTCGGCGTCCATCATGCACTTGCCGACAATGGCGCGAAGGCCGGTCGGCTCCAGCGCTTCGAACACCGCATCGGTGTCGTGAACCGTTTCCATGGTCAGCACCGTGGTGGTGCCGCCCTGGATGAGCTCGGCGGCGGCGAGGCGCGCGGCCGCGCCCAGCGAACGCGGCGAGTGCGCCGCTTCCAGGGGCCACACCCGTGAGCGCAGCCAGTCGAGCAGGGCGAGGTCGTCCGCGTAGCCGCGAAACAGCGTCTGGCACAGATGGACGTGCGTCTGGATGAACCCCGGCAGCAGATAGTCGCCGTGTGCCTCGACGATCGACGTCGATGCCGGGACGACGCCGATGCGGCCCACCGCGGTAATGCGTCCATCTTCGACGAGCACGTCGCCTTCGACGGTGTCGAAGGACGGCGTCATGGTGAGAATGGTGGCGCCGCGGATGAGCAGGCGATCGGACACGGGACAGTCGGCAGGAAGACAGGCCGGCGCGGGTCAGGGCCGCCGTGCAGCCGACACACGCGAGGGCATCCAGCGCAGCGACGCACCGCCAAGCACCGCGGTGCGTCCGCGGCGTACGGCCACGAGCTCGGCCGCGATGCTGAGGGCAATCTCCTGCGGCGTTACCGCGCCGATGTCGAGGCCAATGGGGGCGTGCACGCGTGACAACTGCTCGATGGTTGCGAGTCCTTCGCCCAGCAGCTGGTCGTAGATGCGGGCCACCTTGGCGCGGCTGCCAATGAGGCCGAGGTAGCGCAGATCGCGCGGCGCCAGAGCCTGGAGCGTTTCGAGATCGTTCCGATGGCCGCGTGTCACGACCACGGCATAGGCAGATGCCGGCAGCGCCGTGGTTGCCAGCCAGGCGGGGATGTCGTCCACCACCACCGACGAAGCAAACGGGAAACGTTCGCGGTTGGCAAACGCCGCACGGTCGTCGATGACGTGCACTTCGAAGCCGGCGTCAGATGCCGCGCGGGCAAGGTAGTAGCCGACGTGCCCGGCGCCGAATACGTACAGGCTGGGCGGCGCTTCGAGCGGTTCGATGAACACTTCCATCTGGCCGCCGCATACGAGACCCGTTTCTTCGGCAAAGTCGTCATTGAGGTCGTACTTGGCGGTCACGGCCTTCCGCGTGCGGATGGCCTCGCGCGCGCGGCCGAGCGCGTCGTGTTCATAACAGCCGCCACCAATGGTGCCTACCGTCCGCCCATCGGCATACACCAGCATCTTGGCGCCCACGCGCTGCGGGGTGGAGCCATTCGACGCGGTAATGGTCACCAGCGCCACCTCTTCGCCCCGGGTCAACGCTTCGCCAATGGCCGCGAAGATCTCGTGGTTCACGGGGCGATTATAGCGCCCGCGATTGCCCGGCGCGGAAGGGGGACTACCACAGGTGGAGCGGGCACATGGTCACCGGCTCGGTGCCGGCGATGAACGTTTCGGAGGTGACGCGGGGGCAGAACGGCGTGGCCAGAAGGCCTGTGTCGCGATCGATGTCGGCAAACGTCACGTCGGGAGGTGCTTCGAAGGGCACGTTGGCCCGGCCGGCCAGCGCCTCGAGCATGAACGACGTCCAGATGGGGACCGCGGCCTGCGTGCCGCTGAGTCCCAGCGACTGGTTGTCGTCGAACCCCACCCATACCACCGCCAGCAGCTCGGGGGTGAAGCCGACGAACCAGGCGTCGCGCAGGTCGTTGGTGGTGCCCGACTTGCCCGCGGCATCCTGCGCGAAGCCCGCGGCTCGAGCCGACGCGCCGGTGCCTTCGTTCACCACGCTGCGCATCATGTGCGTCACCAGAAACGTTGTCGCCGGCCGTGCCACCGCCGGGCCGGTGGTGCCACGCACCGACGAAGACTCCGTGCCGCTCGTCACGCCCGTGAGCGTGCGCAGCGGCGCGACGACACCGTCATTGGCAAACAGGGTGTAGGCAGTGGCGAGTTCGAGCGGTGACAGTTCGAACACGCCAAGCGCAATGGAGGGATAGCCCTTCAACGTCGCCTGGCCAACGCCGGTTTTGCGCCACAACGCGGCGACACGATCGAACCCGACGTGTTCGGCCACTCTGATGGCCGGGATGTTACGCGACAGGGCCAGCGCACGGCGCAACGTCACATGGCCGTCATACTCATCGTCGTAGTTCCTGGGCGTCCATTCCTGATCGTCGAAGGTCCACGTGGACGGCTCATCCCACACCATCGTGGCCGGAGTGATGTCGACGTGGCCTTCGTCGGCGGCGCGTTCGAAGGCGGCGAGATAGACGAAGGGCTTGAACGTGGAGCCCGGTTGCCGGCGTGCGAGCACGGCGCGATTGAACTGCGACTGGTTGTACGAGCGGCCACCCACCATGGCCAGGATTTCGCCGGTGCGCGGATCCACGGCCAGCAGCGCGGCCTGCGGGCGGCCGGTTGGCGGGCGCCGGCGGCGCGCGAGAATCTCGTCCACGCGGGCGAGGCCGTTGCGCACGGCGTTTTGCGCGGCTCGTTGGAGGTTGAGATCCAGCGTGGTGTGGATGTCGAGCGCCGACGGACGCGTGGTGATGCCGGGAAAGGTGGCATCCAGTTCCTGCGCCATGTAGTCGACGAAGTAAGGCGCTTCGTTGTCGACCGAGCGGGCCACGACCGTGACTGGTTCATCCGTGGCACCGGCCATGGCGTCCTCGGTGAGGTAGCCGGCATCGCGCATGGCGCGCAGCACTACCTGCCGGCGCTCACGTGCGCGATCGAGGCTGGTGAACGGCGAGTGGTTGTAAGGCGACTGGATGACGCCGGCAATGAGCGCCGCTTCGGCCAGCGTGAGGTTGGTGACGTCCTTGCCGTAGAACACGCGCGAGGCTTCGGCCACGCCGTGGACGGCAAACGAACCGCGGTGGCCGAGATAGACGTCGTTGAGATAGAGCTCGAGAATCTCGTCTTTCGTGGTCCTCACCTCGAGGATGACCGCCATCACCTGTTCGAGGATTTTTCGCCGCCACGAGCGTTGGCCCGTCTGCTGTTCCTCGACCATCTCGTCGGCCAGGAAGAAGTTGCGGGCGAGCTGCTGCGTGATGGTGCTGGCGCCCACCAGATACGAACGTTGTCCCGTGACGTTGGTGATGATGGCGCCGGCAATGCGGATGGGATCGATGCCGGGGTGGT
>CAZZGM010000163.1:0-7220 GCA_964653955.1 uncultured Bifidobacteriaceae bacterium
GCCAGCAGCGGGATATCGTCGCGGCGTTCCCGCAGCGCCGGCAGCTCGATGCTGGCCCAGCACTTCCTCGAGAAGTACGCCGAGGAGAACGAGCGGCCGCCGCTCGAGCTGCTGCCCGAGGCGCTGGATCTGTTGATTGACTACGACTGGCCCGGTAACGTCCGCGAGCTCGAGAACGTGATTGAACGCGCCGTGGTGTTGAGCAGTGGCACCAGGATTGGTGCCGATCACATTCCGTCGCACGTGCGGCGGTCGTCCCGCTTCCAGCTGCCACACGTGGCGATGCCGCCCGAGGGCGTCTCGTTGAAGGAAGTCACGGCGGCCTACGAGCGGCAGTGGATCGAGTCGGCGCTCGAAGCGGCCGGCGGCGTGCAGAAACGCGCGGCCGAACTGCTTCGGATCAAGCCGACGACGCTCAACGAGATGATCAAGCGTTACGACATCAGGCCGCGCCGCCGGAAGTCTGGCCCTGCGGACGGCAGCCCCTCCGGCACGGATGGCGGCGACGCACTCGAGCCCGTCGCTCCCAGCGCCGACCGGAACCGCTCCTAGCTCCGCTGGTTCAGCGCTTCAGTGCGGCCGTCAGGCGATCGTACTTCTGGAGGATGACGTCCCACCGGTAGTTGCGGCGGACGTATTCCTTGCCGTTCCGCCCCATTCGCTCACGCAGGCGGTCGTCGGCCAGCAGCAGCTTCGTGCACTCGACGAACTCGTCACGATCCTGGTAGTAGAGACCGGCATTACTCCGGTGGCAGTGGTCCACCAGCACCTCGGCGCGGGCGTTGCACAACACGGGCGTACCGACCGCCATGGCCTCCAACGCCAGCAGCGACAGGCTCTCGAACGGTGAAGGAACGACCACGACCGTCGCGGCTTCGAGTGCCTGCAGGCGCGCGCGTTCCGACAGCAGGCCCGCGAACCGCACCCATGGCACCTCTGGCAACTGCATCAGCTTGACGCCCATCAGCGCGAGCGTGGCGTCGCCGCCCTGCTCCTTGTAGCTGGTGAAGTACTCGATCAGCTCCTCACAGCCCTTGCCTGCGTCGATGCGGCCGCCGTAGAGCAGGAACTGCCCATGCAGGCGGTGCCGCCGGCGGAACGGCGTGCCTCGCGTGCGCAGATGTGCCGGCAGCGCCTTGTGGACCGCCTCTTCGTCCTCGGGCTCTTCGTGCGGCTGGAGCGGCTCGTCCTGCAGCAGGTCGACGCCGCAGCCGACGGTTTCTTCCGCCACGAGCCGCATGTCGAACGTCGTCTTCAGGAAGTGACGCTCGACGTCGGTGTTGAAGGCCACGTTTGTCGCGCGGCCGAACAGCTCGCGGTAGATACCGAGGTGGATGGCCGGCTCATCGTGCGCGGTCGGCACCAGGATGCTGCGCGCCGGGTCGATGCCCATGCCGAGCACCGTTGGCGCATACAGATAGGTGAAGAAGACGAGCGCGTCGTATTGCCGGTGATGGCGATCCAGATAGTCGAGCAGTGCCGGGCACCACGGCCCCTGTTCTTCCAGCCACTTCATCTCGTCGTCTCGCGAGTGCTCGTGGTGAAAGATCCAGTCGGAATACTGGTTGAACCGCTGGATGTCGCGGGTGCGGGCGTTGGCAAACCGGCGGACGGTCACGCCACGAATCCGGTCGGTCCCCTCGGGATATTCGTTTTTCCAGGTGATGTAGTCGCGCGCGCAGGTGGTCAGCACGTCGACGTCGTGTTTGACGGCCATGCGTTCGGCAATGAGCCGGCAGTGATACTCGGAACCGCCGAGAATTTCTGCGCCGTAACGCTGGACGATGAAGGCAATCTTCACGATAGGGTCTCCGGCGCGTGTGCAGCTCCGGCCGTGGCCAGGAGGTGGTGCAGCTCGCGCATGATGCGTTCGTCGCCGAAATCGCGGAGGCGCCGGCGCTGTTCTTCGATGACGCGGCGGCGCAGGCGGTCGTTGTAGGCAAGCTCGCCGAGCAGTTCCGCGGCGAACTCGAGATCCTTGGGCGCGAACTGCATGCCTGCTCCACCCAGAGTGTCTGGCACGGCCGTCGACGCGTAGGCCAGTACCGGCACATCGGCGGCCATGGCTTCCAGCAGCGGCACGCAGAAACCTTCATGCTCCGACAGCGAGATGTAGACGCTGGCGTTGCGATAGTACGCCGCCAGGTCGTCATCCGGCACGGGACCCGTGAAGACGAAGCGGTCCGCCGGCATCTGGAACTCGGTGATGAGGGCGCGCACCATGTTGTAGTAGCGCGGCATGCCCTCAGTGCGGCCGACGAAAATGAAACGATAGTGCTCGTCCACGTACCGCTTGTAGACCTCGGCGAGCCGGATGAAATCCTCTATTTTTTTGTTCGGGACGATGCGGCCGACGAAGAGGAAGTTGTGGAGGCCGTCGTCCAGCACGGCGTCGAGAGCCGGGGTCGGCGCGGCGTCTGTGATGCGGCGTGTGTCGATGGCAATCGGGAAGACGCCGGTACGCGGGAAGCCCATGGCCTCGAGTTCCTGGCGGTTGTACTCGGAATCGCCAAGGGCGAGGTCGGTATGGCCCGCGAGCGTCCGCACGTCGTCTCGGCTGAGCATGGCCAGACGGAAGACGCCGGCATCGTAGGGAGCAAAGAAGTGGGCCGGCGTGACATTGTGGTATTGCAGGACGCGTCCGCGCGGCAGGCGTGCGAATTCGGCCGTCATGACCGACACCAGCGCGAAGTGAAAAATGGTGATGTCGCCTTCACGCGCCTCGGTGTCGGTGAACGGGCGGACCTCGTCGCGCAGGTCATCGTCTATCGTCATCGCGAAGATGTCGGAGCGGTGCCCCATCCCGCGCAGCAGGTCCCTGACCCGGCGCGCCGAGTCGCCAATCGCGTCACCGCGATGCGCGGCGGGCACCCACTGGTTGACGATCATGCCGGGCCGGCCGCCTTGGGCAGGGCCTGGAACGCACCCGGGCGGAAAGGACGGAGTTCGTCGAGCGACTCCATCTCCTGGACCTGCTCCCAGAAGTCGAAGGCCACCGGCGGCCGCGGCCGCGCCGGCGTCTGCCGGATCTCGTCGACGAACCGCAGCAGCGTGCCGGCGAAGTCCTTGGCCAGCAGCCGATCCAGGGCCGCGTCCTGCGATTCGATGATGCGGTCGGCCGTGCGCCGATCCGTGACGACCTGGTCGATGAGGGCCGCGATGCGGATGGGATCCTTGTCGTGATACAGGATGCCGGCGCCATCCATCGTCGCGGGGATGGCCGTGGCCGCATAGGCCATCACCGGGACGCCCATGTGGAACGACTCCACGAGTGGCACGCAGAAACCTTCGTGTTCGCTGGCGCAGAGGAAAACGTCCGCCAGTTCGTAGTAGGCCGTCAGCTCGGCGTTGCTCACGTGACCGAGAAAGTGCACGTCCGGCACGCCCAGGCGGTCGATGAGTGCCTGCAGCATTGCGACGTACCGTTCGAACCCGCTCGACGCGCCCACCAGCAGGAGGCGCGACCGCGGGTTGAACCAGCGGTTGTAAGCGTGGAAGAAGCGGATGACGTCTTCGATCTTCTTGTTGGGGATGACGCGCCCCACGAACATCACGTTCACCCAGCCATCGTCGAAGATGCCGGCCTGCATGTAGTTGGCCGGTCCCGCGAGGTGCGAGAAGTCGGGGACGACGGGAAGGACGTCCGTGCGCGGAAAGCCGAGCGCCTCGAGTTCCTGGCGGTTGTACTCCGAATCGCCGAGGCCGATATCGCAGCGTGACGCATAAAGGCCGAGCTCGCGCCGGCCCAGATAACAGAGCTGCACGAGCCGCGGATGAACGTCGATGAAGTACTCGGGCGGCGTGATGTTGTGGTAGATGAGCGCCATCCGGTCGGGCAGCGCATATGCCATGCGCGACGCCCGCGACCCGAGCGAGAAGTGGTGCAGCAGGATGTTGTCGGGGTGAGAGGCGGCCGGCAGGTCGCGATAGTCCTGCGTAAGGTCCTCGAGGCGGAGGTCCGCCGTTTCCACGAAGATGTCCGACTCGTAGCCGGCGGCCTGCAGCACCCGCTGGATGCCCAGTACCTCGTTACCGATGGCGTCGCCGTAACCGAGCGTCGCCAGCACCTGGTGAACGGCTGGTTTCGCCATGATCAGCGGTCTCCCTGCGGGCGGCGCCGCCGGAGCGGCCGGCGCCGCTGTCGTTCTCCCGTGTCGCGTGCGCCGGCTCGACCCTCTGGTGCTTCGGGCGCGCCGACGGGCGCCGGAGTGCTGGTTCGAGGCTGACGCGGATTGCCGGCCGGGCGTGTTTCCCGAGCGGCTCTCGGACGATCCGAGGCGCGACGGTCGGGGCTGCGCCGAGGACCATGCGCAGCCGGCCGGGACGGCTGCCGTCGGTCTGCCAGTGCTGGCGCGGCGGCCGAAGGCGGCGCGATTGGTGCAATGCTACCGGTATCACCGGCATCGCTGGCGGCGCCCTTTGGCAGGCGCGCGACAATGGCGTCGGCGGCCTCGAGCACGCGCCGGCGGCGCGTCCACCAGCCCGCAAGCGGTTCCATGGCCCGAGGTTCCGGTTCGCGACGCAAGCGGTCCAGCATGTCGGTGTACTTCCGCTCGATGACGGGCCAGCTGTAGTGACGCTGGTAGTACTCGCGTCCGTTCTGGCCGAGCGTGGCGGCAAGCGACGTGTGGCCGTCCAGCGTTCGCAGCGTCTCGAAAAATTCCGCGAAGCCTTCGTAGAAGAGGCCGGCGTTGCTGCGCAGGCACTGCCCGTGCAGAACGTCGCAGGCGGCGTTGGCCAGTACGGGTTTGCCAAGGGCCCACGCCTCGAGGGCCACCATCGACAGGCTCTCGAAGTACGACGGCATGATCAGCAGTTCTGCGGCGGCCAGGGCGTCGAACTTGTCCTCGTCGGTGACGAAGCCGAGGTGATGAATCCGCGGGTGCTGGGGCACCGGGATGACGGCCTTGCCGATGAGCACCAGGTGCAGGCCATCGGCCAGCGCCGACGAGTAGTGCGTGAAGAAGTTGAACAGCTCGCCGCAGCCCTTGTTCTCGTCGATGCGGCCCACGTAAATCGCGAACCGTTCACGGAGGTCGAACTTCTGCCGGAATCGCGCCGCGGACGGACGTTCCGGGATTTCCGAGCCAATGCCGACAACGACGCCGGGCACGTGCTCGTTGCGCGAAACGGCGTGGATGAGCGCCCGTTCCTCGTACGAGTTGTACATGAGTGCCCGGACACCACGGAACACCGGACCGAACATCCCGAGGCCCAGTGCGCCGTCGCGTTCCGCGGTCGGTACGAGAATGGCCTTGTCAGGTACAGCCCGTGCGCCGTGGTACGCGTGGTAGTAGCGGAAGCTGAAGAAGATGAAGAAGTCGAAGACATCCGCATGCTGCCGGATGTGATCGATCAATTGCGGGCTGGCCGGCCCTTCAGCGTCCAGCCAGGCCAGTTCTTCGACCAGCGAATGCGGCCGTCCGAACACGCGCGTGGACCAGTCTCCGAACTCGCCAGGGTCACGTTCCCGCGCCACCGGAAACCGCCGAACGGGAATGCCGTTGACGGTGTCGGTGCCGGCCGGGCGCTCGTTGCGCCACGAGATGTAGTCGGACGCGCAGGTGGTGAGCACCTCCACCTCGACGTGCCGTGCGAGGTGCTCGGCCACGTACCGCGCGTGCAGTTCGGCGCCGCCGCTGATGTCAGCGCCGTACCGCTGGACGACGATGGCGACCTTCACTGCTCGTCGGGCGTGGATGAGGGGGGCTCGTCGACGGGGCCCTCGTCCTGAACGATGTCGTCGGTGCCAGGCGTAGACTCTGCGGCATCCGCGGCTTCGTCCGGCTGATCCCCGGCCGCATCTGCCGGCAGCGTGCCCTCGGACGCGCCTTCACGGCCACCGCGGCGGCCGCGCCGGCGCCGCCGGCGGCGTCGCGCGGTGGCTTCGCCCTCGTCTTCCCCGAGGCCTTCCGCCACCGCTCCTTCCGTCGCCGCACCGGCCGCCGCTTCGGGCAGCGGTTCACGGCGTTCGCGCGGGCGCAGCGCCTCCGGCCGGTACTGCACTACGCCTTCGAGCGCGCGCACGCGGCGTTCGCTGAAATCGAGCCGGCTCGACAACGACTCCATGCGCATCCGGAGGTTTTTCACCTCGATGCTCATCCGCGTCGTTTCGAGCACCAGGTTGTGCAGCACCTCGTAGTAGAGCGAGTTCCACTCGGCGCGCTCCACGCGGCGGGCCGCGTCGCGCTTCAGCAACTCGACGTTGAACTGGGCCTGCGTATGCAGCACCTGGTTCAGCGTGTTCGGGTTGAAGAACAGCTTGAGGATGGGGAAGAGCAGCTTGCGGATGAACCGCAGCGGACCGCGATGCGACGTGAAGAGCGTCTGGTCGTCGAAGGTGTAGGGCGGCTCGAAGGACGCCGGGTCCATACTGACCGCCGGTCGGCCGCGCCGGAACTGCTCGAGCAGGTCGGAGCGGAGGTTCTTGGGATCGAGGAACTTTTCCAGCCGGACGCTGGCCAGTTCGCGAATCTGTTCTTCCGTGTAGTCGACGCCCCGCTTTTCGGCAATCCGCCCGCGGATCTGCTTCATGATCTGCTCGACGTCCACCGCATCGGATCGGACACTGAAATCGGCCATGGAACTCCTCAGGCCGCCGCCCGGGGCTGCGTACGCTTCCGGCGGCTGGCGAACTCGGGTGTTTCCTTGAAACAGGTGATCACGACCCGAACGGCCGATAGATGACGGCAACTACCGTCAGGCCCCATGCCGCCACGCACGCGAGCAGCGGCCGATCGTTCAGCAGCGCATCGGCCGGACTCCCGCCGCCGTCCTTCCGATGGACGATGTACAGGTACCGGAAGATGCCGTAGATCGGAAACGGTACGGTCAGGACCAGCCAGTGCGGGCCGAACCGCTCCGTCGTTTCGGGGCTCAGGCAGTAAATGATGTAGGCCACCAGCGTCGAGGCGGCGACCACTGCAATCATCTGATCGAGCAAGTACGGGTCGTACTCCTCCAGGATGCGGCGATGTTCCCCGGCTCCCGTGGCCAGCAGCGTCAGTTCGTGTCGCCGCTTGCTGAGTCCGAGGAAGAGCGCCAGCAGAATGGTGCAGACCAGCAACCAGTTGCTGACCGGCACGTCAATGGCCTGGCCCCCGGCGACGGCCCGCAGCACGAACCCGCCCGCAATCGCCATCACGTCGAGAATGACGATGTGCTTCAGGGCCCGTGTGTAGAGCGCCTGGAGAGCCACATATGCCGTGGACACCACGCCG
>CAZZGM010000164.1:0-7197 GCA_964653955.1 uncultured Bifidobacteriaceae bacterium
GCTGGTGGCCGAAGGTGCCGCGGAGGCCGGCGCGGACCTCGCCGTCCCTCCCGAGCGCCGGGCGGACGCCTACCAACACCGGCTGGCGCCTGCCGCCGGGCTCACGCACGTGCCGTCCGGGGCCTGGACCAGGCTGGTCCGCGTGGAAACGCTGCTGGCCGACATCGAGCCCATCGTGGGGGACATTGCCCGCGCCTACCTGGATAACCACATCAACGGTGCGGCCACCGAAGAACGGCTGGCCGCCGAAGCGTTGCTGCCCGCTCCCGAGGCCTTCGTTCCTTTCATCGAGCGCCGCCGCACCAGGCTGCTGGCCTATCCCGAAGGCCGCCGCGTGCTGACAGGCCGCCTGGCCGGGCGCGGGTTGCCGGATCTCCATGCTGTATTCACCAGCGATGCCCTTACGCTTCGCGCTGCACAGTAACCAGCGACTCCCGATCCGGACGCCGCAGCCCTCCAACCGTTCGACCAGTCTCCCAATCCTTACGCACGCCGCGCGGGGGCCGACAACCTGCTAGAGTCTCCCGCATGCCGCTCACCCTGTCCCGCCTGGCCACCTACATTGCCGTGGCCATTGTCACGATTGTCGTCATGAACGTCGTTTCGGTGATGCGGCAGCCGGCCACGTCCCGGCGTGCCTACCTGATGGTGCAGGTGGATGTCACTGACGCCGATCGGTATGCGGGTTACGCCAGGGTGGCACCGGACATCGTCGCGAAGTACGGCGGGCGGTATCTGGCCCGCGGCGGACGGTCCATCACGCTGGAAGGACCGCCGGCCCGGGGCCGCGTGGCGCTGCTGGAGTTTCCGAGCGTCGAGGCGGCCGAACGTTTTTACTCGTCGCCCGAGTACACCGAAGCGCGCAAGCTGCGCGAGGGTGCCGGCTCGGCACAGCTCGTCGTGGTGGAGGCCCTGTAACCCATGCCGCACGCCATTCGTCCGTTCCTGCTGGCGCTTGGTGTCACGGTACTGGTGATGGCCGGCGTATCGATGACGCCGTACTTCGCTGGCGACGTTCCGGTTGCGCGGGCCGTGCAGGCCATGTCGCCAGGTACGGCGTGGGCGGTGACGCTCACACAAACCGCCATTGCCCCGGCAAAGTACGTGGTGATGGCGCTGGCCGTGGCCGCGGCCTTCCTGCTGGCCGGATGGAAAGGCGCGGTGCTCGTGGTGGGCGCACTCATCGTCGAGCAGACCGGCGGTGAGGCCAGCAAGCTCATTGCCCAGCGGCCTCGCCCTTCACCCGATCTCGTGGCGGTGGTAGGCAGGCCCGGCGGCTTCAGCTTTCCGTCCACGTTTGCCACGTTCTATGCGGTCACGTTCGGATCGGTGTTGCTGCTGGCATGGCGGCGGCCATCGGCACCGCTGCGTAATGCCGTGCTGGCCATCTCGGCGCTGTTTCTCCTGCTTGGCTGGGGTGCGCGTGTCGTGCCTGGCGCGCACTGGCCCAGCGATGTGCTGCTGACGACACTCGTGTGTCTGGTGTGGTTGTGGGCCACCATTCGTTCGGCGCGCATCTGAAGCGGTTCGCGCACGCGCGTGGACGGCCCCCTCACGAGCCGGTCGTCGCAGACCCGCATTCATCGAGCCGGTTCGCCCGCGTGCGTGGACGCGCCCGGCCACGCCGCTGCCGGCTGAACACGCTGACGGCGAGCCTGGTGCTGGCCTTGCTGCTGTGGCCCGCGCCCGCGTCTGCGCATCCCGCGCCCTACTCGTTTCTCGATCTCTACCTCGACTCCTCCGGCCTGCACGGCACTCTGGTTCTGCACGATCAGGACCTGGGTTACGATCTGGCGATCGATCCCGCGGATCAACTGCTCGAACCCGGCGTGGCCGAGGCACAGCGGAATCGTATTCAGGCGCTCGCGGCGTCGCGTCTGGTCATCGAAGCCGACGGTACGACGCGCGCGTTGACGTGGACCGGCATGGAGGTGGTACCCGAGCGTTTTTCGCTGCGCCTGTCGTTCACGGCCGGTGCCCGACCCGAGCGTGTCGACGTGCATGCGGTGTTGTTTCCCTACGACCCCATCCACCAGACGTTCGTCAACGTCTACGAGGACGGCACGCTGCGTCAGCAGGCTATTCTCACGACCAATCGCCCGGATACGCGCGTCTTTGCCGGTTCCACGGCGGGACGCCTCGCGCTGGTGCGGACGTTCGTGGCCTCGGGCATCGAGCACATCCTGATTGGCCCGGACCACGTGCTCTTCCTCATCGGCCTGCTGCTGCTCGGCGGCTCGCTCCGGCGGCTCGTCCTCATCGTCACGGCATTCACGCTGGGGCACAGCCTGACACTGTCGCTGGCCGTGCTCGATGTGGTGAATCCGGACCCGTCACTCATCGAGCCGCTCATCGCGCTGACGATTGTCATCGTGGGCGTGGACAATCTGCTGGTGTTACGCGCGCGCCAGTCGCGGGAGGGCCGACAGCCACAGATCGCGAGCGGCGGCGCCGAACAGGCGGCCACCGTCACGACCGTCCGCGACGCGCGGCCGATCTTCGCCGGCGGGTTCGGCCTCGTTCACGGCTTCGGCTTCGCGTCGGTCCTGCGCGAGTTCGGCCTGCCGGCCGACGCGCTCGCCTGGTCGCTCGGCGCGTTCAACGTGGGTGTCGAACTGGGCCAGTTGGCCATCGTCATCGCAGCAGCCGGCATGTTGGCACTGCTCGCCCGGCGTTCTCCGCGAGCATGGATGGCGGTGGCCAGGGCAGGCTCAGTGGTGGTGATCCTGGCCGGCGCCTGGTGGTTCGTGGACCGCCTGTCCTGAGTGGTGGGCGCACGTGTCAGGCGGAGCCCGACTCCTTGACGCGGTATGCGATACCCAGTTTGTCAGCGACCGCGTTCAGTGGTCCGTCAGCCGTCCAGAGTTGAACGCCCGCGACCAGCGCCGCGGCCAGCAGGTGCGCGTCGATCCAGCCGATGCCGCGTCCATGGATCTTGCGCGCCCGGACGAATGCCACGACGTCGCTGTGAGATACGGGTGGGACCTGCTCCATTCGTTCGTAGCTACTCAGCAACTTCTGCCGACCGCCGCGGTCGCCGACGAGCAGCTCCCCGTACACAAACTCGTGACCGGCCACGGCGTCATCGGCCAATAGCCTGTCCAGTTCCTCGGCGAAAGGCGCGCGGTTCGACAGGAATCGGATCCAGACGGACGTGTCGACGAGGACGCTCATGCCGCCGAGTGCTTGGCGGACATCGGACGCTCACGGCGCCGTGGCGTATCCGTGGCACGTGGCTCCGTCCCCCGCAGCACTCGCAGCCGCTCGTATGCGGCGCGACGCACCAGCGCCTCCAGGCCGAGCCGCACCGTGTCCGTATCGGTCCTGGCTCCAGCTGCCGCCCTGGCCTCGCGGAGGAGCTGCTCATCGATGTGCAGGGTCTTCTTCATACAGACGAAAATACCATACTCGTATGGCTATAAATGCCCACGCGAGGCGGTCAAGCGTCGGCCGAGAGGTCACCCTCACCACCGATTATCTTCGGCTGCTCCAGTACACGGGTCACGAATGCGTTCTCGCCACGGGCACGCTTGGCAAATTCAGCGGTCGTGTAGACCGTGGGGTTGACCGGTCGTCAGACCGCGCGGCCAGCGACATCGACCTGATGCTCGTGAGCGACAGGCCAGTCAACGGCATCGTCTCGTCAGCGGGTAACGGGCTTCCCCTGCTGGTGCGGCTTCAGCACCCTGGCAATGAACGTGTGATTGGGCGTGGGCACGCCAAGCTCCTGGCCCATGCGGGAAATGGCGCCGCTCAGCCATGGCAGCTCGAGGCGCCGGCCGTGCTCGAGGTCCACGAGCAGCGACGACTTCGACTCGGGCGGAAACGTCCGCACCAGATGCTGCGTGCCGGAGACGAGGTCGTCGGGAAACGCAATGCCGCGCGCGCGGCCCACGGCAATGGCTTCGTCGAGCGCGGCGTCCATCATGGCCATCAGATCGGGATCCTCACGAAGCATGCCCATGGGCGAACGGGTGACGGCCGTCATGCCGCTCCACGTGCCCAGGCGCACGAACTTCACCCACAGGTCGGTTTCGATGTGCGTACTGAGATCCGCCACGAAGCCGGCGCGTTCGCCCGCCGCCTTGAACGCTTCGAGCCGCGCCGACGTGCCGCCGTCCAGTTCACCAAAGACCAGACGGTCGGCCACCGTGTGGTGGATGTGTCCCGGTGCATCCACGGACGCTACCACGTAGGCCACGCCGCCGGCCACATGCCGTGCACCGACGTGCCGCGCCACCATCTCCGGGGCCTCCACGCCGTTCTGCAGCGTGATGACCGCCGTGTCGGGCCCCATCAATGGGGCCAGGCGGGCCGCCGCCTCGTCCACGTCGTACATCTTCACGGTGAACAGCACCACGTCCACCGGGCCAATGGTGGCCGGATCGTTGGTGGCCGGCACGCGCACATGCGCGTCGCCCTTCGGACTGACGATATGGAGGCCGTCGCGCTGGAGGACTTCCAGGTGCTTGCCGCGTGCGATGAACGAGACGTCTTCACCGGCAGCCGACAGCCGGCCGCCGAAGTAGCCGCCAACCGCGCCCGTACCGAAGATGGCAATGCGCATGATGAGTCCAGGCCTCCCGAAGAATGGTGACTTAAAGTCTGACAGCGTCGAGCGACACGACCGGTTCGTCACCCAACACCGTGGCGTTGTGGACCGCACCTCTCGGCACTTCGGCCCAGTCCCCTGGTCCGAGTACGTGCAGGTGTCCGCCAATCACCAGGCGGAACCGTCCGGAAATGACGGCGTCGATCTTGTCGACGCCGTGTGTATGGTCAGGGAACACCGTGCCGGGCTCGTACGTGTAGCGCGCCACCTGATAGCCGAGCCCCTCGAGCTTGTGTCGCAGTGCGGCTTCGGTGAATGCGCCGTCGACGGAGGTGTTCCAGCGGCGGACCGCCATGGGTCCGGCTAGTTGCCCGTGCCGGACGGCTCGGCCGGCATGCCCGGCATGTTGCCGCTGGCCAGTTCCTGGTCGATCATCAGCAGCCCGACGCCCGTGTTGCCGGCGAGACGGATGCGTCCCAGCACGGCTCGTGCCGCCGCCTCTTCTTCCATCTGCTCGTTGACGAACCACTGCAGCATGACGGTGGCGGGACGGTCCTTGGCCTTCTCGGCAGTGGCGTACAGATCGTTGATCGAGGCCGTGACCTCCTGCTCGTTGGCCAGCACGTGCGCGCACAACTTTTCGGCCGACTCCCACGTCATGGGCGGCGCGTCGACGGCCGGCAGCGTGACCGTCTGATCGCGCTCAACCAGATGGTCGATGATGCGCTGGGCGTGCATGAGTTCGTCGGACGACTGCTTGCGCATCCACTTCGAGAACCCGGGAAGATCGTGTTCGGCCAGCCAGATGGACATGGCCAGGTATTCGTGAGCGGCGCGGAATTCGAGGGTCAGGTGCTGATTGAGGCCTGTGAGCAGGTCAGCGGTCATGGGGATCCTTGTGAGGGTCAGGCCGAGCGGCGGCGGGCCAGTTCGAAGGTCAGGCCACCCAGCAGGACGAACAGCGCGGCGCCGAGCAGCGCCAGAGGCAGTCGCCCCGTCCCGCCGAAATACACGCCCGCAGCCATGGAAATCATCGAGCCGACGGCGCAGGCGGTGACGAGGCCGGCAGAGGGCTTCTCGGCGGATGCCATAGACTTCCGATTCTACTACTGAGCCCCTCAGTTCACTTGTGTTACGCGGCGTGGCGCGCCCTAATCAGCGGCGATCGGCCTGAAATCGGCCTTGTTCGAGCCATGCAGCGCCGTTGGCGTGAGCAACTCGCGCGAGCCCTGAAATTAGCTCCATTCAGCTCCCGATGCGGTCGGCCAGCTGGCTGACCGCCATCGCATAGGCGTGCGCGCAGTTGTAGGACAGCAGCGCTTCGTAGTTGCCGTAGACGAGCCAGGCGCGGCGGCCGTTGCGGAACAGCGACGCGTCACGCTCCACCTTCGGCAGCGCACTCCCGTCCATGGCCCGCACGCCCATGGCCTGCCACGCGGCCAGGGGGCGGCGTTCGGTGAGCTCACGTTCGGCGCGGCAGCCCGACTGACGCAGGCCCACCTGCTCGACGAGCGCGTCCGCCCTGCCCGCGGGCAGCCGGACCTCGCGACCCCAGGTGTGTCCATCCTGCCAGCCGTGTTCCTTCAGGTAGTTGGCAATGGAGGCGAGGACGTCCGGCGTGGACTTCCAGATGTCGCGATGGCCGTCACCATCGAAGTCCTGCGCGTATTGCAGGTAGCTGGACGGCATGAACTGCGGCTGTCCCATGGCGCCGGCCCACGAGCCCTGCATGGCCGGCAGGTTGATGTAGCCGCGGTCGACGATTTCGAGCGCGTTCATCAGCTCGCGCGTGAACAGCTCCGCGCGCCGCCCCTCCCACGCCAGCGTGGCCAGCGCCTGCACCACCGGCCGCGAGCCGCTGAAGCGGCCGAAGTTCGATTCGAGCCCCCAGATGGCCACCAGATAACGCGGCTGCACGCCATAGCGGCGGCTTACGGCCGCCAGCGTCTGCCGCTGAGCAGTAGCCCGCGCGTTGGCCGTGCGCACGAAAGCAGGAGTGATGCGGCGGCGGAGATACCCATCCAGCGTCTCCACGGTTTCGGCCTGCGACTGGTCGCGCTGGACGACCACTTCGAGCGGCGCGAGGCCGTCGAACGCCGCCGCAACCGTCGCCGGCGTGATGCCACGGTCCAGCGCCGCCTGGCGCATGCCTGTCAGCCACTCATCGAACGGCGGACGCGCCGGCTCCTGCGCGCGGGGCACGGCCATGACGATGAGAGCAAAGACGAGGGTGGCGAGGCTGAACTGAACGGTGACGTGCCGGCGCATGCGCACGCTGCATTGTACGCCGCCACCACGCGCTGCAGAGTGCAGGCGGTTGGTGACCTCGCTCGCGTGTGGGGCAGCGCCCGAGCCGTGGTCAGGAGCCGACGCTCGAATCCGCGTCCACGGCCGCTCACCCGGCGCGCCTATCGCTGACCGCGCCACTCCGAAACGGACGGAGCTGGCGCGGGCCGGCCTCCCGGCCGTGAACGCGGATTCCGCCTGACGCCCATCGCGTCGCTCCCAAGGCCACGGCTCGGGCGCTGCCCCACGCGCGAGCACCGTGCGCGAGCCAACCATCGCCAGGGACTCCCGCTCTGCGCGAGAACCGCGGGGAGCAACCGGGTTGCCTCAGGTGCGCAGTAACTCCGCGGGGGACGTCC
>CAZZGM010000165.1:0-7184 GCA_964653955.1 uncultured Bifidobacteriaceae bacterium
CCCGAGACGTGGAGTTACGGCCACCGCAACGTCCAGGGCCTGGCCATCGATGCACAGACGGGGAACGTGTGGGCCAACGAGCACGGCCCGCAGGGCGGCGACGAGCTCAACCTGGTCGAGCCCGGAAAAAACTACGGCTGGCCGGTCATCGGCTTCGGCGTCAACTACACCACCGGCAAGGCCATCCACGAAGGGACGATGCGTGAGGGCATGGAGCAGCCGGCGCACGTGTGGGTTCCGTCGATTGGCATTTCGGGGCTGATGATCTACATGGGCGATCGTTTCCCCGGCTGGAAAGGCAACATCTTCATTGGCGGCATGGCCGGGGAGCAGGTGGGACGCCTCACCCTGGACGGACGTCAGGTGATCAACGTCGAGCAACTGGCGCAGCGGCTCGGCCGCGTGCGCGACATCCGGCAGGGGCCGGACGGCTATATCTACCTGGCCATTGAAAATCGTGATGGCCAGCCCACGCCGATCGTGCGACTGGAGCCGGCCAGCTGACGATTGAATGAGAGGGAGGCAGCCCGTTCTCAGGGCTGCCGTGCCCCCAGTTTCCGCGCCAGGAAATCCGCGGCGGCTTCGAATGCACGCACCCAGTTGGCGTGCCGCAGGAAGTCGTGGACCTCGTCCGGGAAGACGAGCTGTTCGACGTCCACCTTCCGCTTCCGCAGTTCCGTGATCAGATTGATGGACTCGATGAACGACACGTTCCGGTCATCGTCTCCGTGGATGAGCAGCACCGGCGAGCGCCACGTGTCGACCGACGAGAGCGGCGAGGCCGCAAACGCCTGGCGCGCGAAGTCGGGATCTTCCAGCGTGTTGTAGTCCGGACGGAAGGTGCGGATACCCTGGTTCCAGTCGTGCACGCCGTGCAGATCGACGCCGGCGGCAAACAGGTCCGAGGCCCGCGACAAGCCCATGGCGGTGAGATAGCCGCCATAGGAGCCACCCCACAAGCCAATTCGATTCGGATCCACGTCGGGTCTCGACCGCAGGTACAGGCCGGCGCCGAGGATGTCCTGGAACTCGCTGCCGCCCGTGGCACCGTAGTTGAGCGCCTCGCGGAACTCGAGGCCGTAGCCAATGCCGCTGCGGTAGTTCACCGACAACACCACGAAACCGCGGCTGGCCAGCCACTGATTCATCGCGTACGCGTTCCGGTAGTAGTAGTTGTAGTGCCAGCCAAGCACCATCTGCCGGCGCGAGCCGCCATGAATGAAGATGGCGGCGGGACGCCGTTCGCCGGGTGAGAGGCCGGGCGGCAGGAACAGCTGCGCGTGAAAGGGCTGGCCGTCGGTTGCCGTCACGATCACGCCCTGCGGTTCCACGAGTTGCGCCGACGGATAGTCCGGCGGCAGCGTACCTTCCACCGTCCGTGGGGCCGCGGTCCCGGCCTGCACGGCCACGTGTGGCGGCGTGCGCACGTCCGAGCGGAAGAACGCCAGCGTGCTGCCAGCCATCACCGGACTCCACTCGAGGCCCGTGCCCCGTGTGATGGCCGAGGGCGCGCTCGATCCATCGACGGGCACCGACCACACATGACGGCGATCGATGTCGTCCTGGTTGGCGTGATAGAGCACGCGCGTGCCGTCCGGCGTCAGCCTGGCGTACTCCACCTCGAACATGCCTGGCGTGAGTGGCGTTGCGACGCCACCGGCGGCGGGGACGCTATAAAGATTGAGCCAGCCGTTTTTCTCCCAGGGAAACACCAGGTGATTGCCGGCGCCCCACATGAGTTGTTCGGCGGATGCCAATCCCTGCCGTGCGCTGCCGTAACCCTCGTCCGCGCGCCACACCTGCCGGGCGTTGCCCGTGGCCACGTCGGCCACGCGGATGGCCCAGGGTTCGTCTACCTCACGCCGCGGCGAAAACATCTGCGCGCGTGGCGCGGCAAACTCGCGTGTGTAGGCCACCTGGCGTCCGTCGGGCGACCATGCGAGATTGGCATCGCGATCCAGCGACGGATCCAGATAACGCAGTTCGCGCGTGGCCATCGTCACCACACCAATGAAGCTGTGCGTGCCGCGGTTGCTGACAAACGCCAGCCGTGTGCCATCCGGCGACCAGCGCAGGCCGGACGCGGTACCGCGCGCGACCACGAGTTGTGCGGCCCGGGCATCCGGCGCGGCCAGATCCAGCGTCCAGATTTGTCCGCGTGACACCCAGGCCACCCGCGATCCGGATGGCGCCGGCACCGGGCCGCTGCCCGGCCCCAGCCGGCGCGGCGCACCACCAGACAGCGCAACGGCCCACACGGCCTGCTCCGCACCGTCCGGCAGATGCGCGGGGTTGGGCGACTCGCCCTGCCGGTTCGTACCGTCCCCGCGCGTGTACACCAGCGTGCGGCCGTCGGCCATCCACGCTGGCTGCGACAGCCACTGCCCATCGTCCTCCTTGTACGTGGTGACCAGCCGTGCCGTGTAGGCGGGCGGTTCGGCCACCTGGAGGTTCTGCACGCCGCGTGCGCTCGACACCCAGGCGAACCGGTCGCCAGACGATGAGGCGACGAGTTCGGTCGGGAAGGGCGCGGACAGCAGCGCGTCGATGTCCGGCGCGGATTGGGCGTGGGCAGCCGGGCACGCCAGCCACAACCACGTGACGACAGTGGTCAGCACGGCGGCACGGCGGGTCATCGGCTTCGGCCTCCCACCTCGTCATAGCAGATACCCAGCACGAACCCGAGCGAGAACCGCGGGATGCGCGCGATGTACTCCTCGAAGCCGGGTAGCGTGTCGACGTTCTGAAGTTCGTCCTTCGAGCCGGCCTTGCGGGCGCGTTCGAGTCCGGCGCTGAAGTAGTCGCGGAAGTTCAGCACCTCGGCTTTCTTCGCCAGAATCACGCCGTCCTTACCGTGGCCGGCAATGAACACGGTGTCGTTGTCGGCGGCTTCGGCAGCCGCTTCCAGCACCGACACCCAGCCCACGACACTGCCGCCGGCCGGACGATCGATGTTCGGGTGAGCGCGCAGCGCCAGCAGGTCGCCCATATGGACGATGTTGGCCTGTTCGAAGGTGATGACGGCGTCGCCTTCGGTATGTCCCGGACCGTAGTACTGCGCCCGGATGGTTTCATCGCCAAACGACTGCCGCCACGAGGTGGTGAACGTCGTATCGGCAAAGGCCTCGTCGGCCGCGGTGCCGTCCTGCGCGGCGGTGCGACGGTGCCACGACAGACAGTTGGCATGCGCGACGATGTTGCGCACCTGCGGACGGAAGGCGACGTTGCCGCGCGTGTGATCGAAGTGGTGGTGCGTGTTCAGCAGCAGCTGGATCGGTGCCCGTGAGCGGAGTCCGCTCATGCAGACGCGGGCCGATTCCACGAACTGGCTGTCGATGGCCACGGCACCATCGCGATTGACGAGGTAGCCAATCGTGCCGCCGCTGCCGGTGAAGCAACCCACGCCGCGGCGGATTTCTTCGAATTTCGTCGCTGGTGGCGGCGGCGTTGCGGCCGGCTGGGCGAACGCCGGCACGCGGGGCAGTACCGTGGCCGCCGCCGCGGTGGAAGTGGTAAGGAGGAAATGGCGTCGGTTCATGCGGGAGAGCATACTCCCGGCGTCGCCAAATCGCTCTTCGCCGGCCTTCCCTTTTCAGGGCCCGGGCCGCCCCGCGCCGCGTGGTTCCCGAGGGCGAACCACGCCGTTGTCTGCCATATCAGCGGGAGCCTGCGCCGGTGCCGGAACGCGACATGTGCGGCTGGCGGCAGTGGCCGCAATCTGCACCAGCACATGCCGCTCGTCGTCGAACACCAGGCACGCCGATCCCACCTCGTCGAGCAGTGAATGTTTGGTCTCTTCGAGCTCCTCCGGTGCGAGCGCCCGCTTGTCGAGCAGAATCGCGTCGAACCCGATCGCGGCGGCGGCAGCGGCGAGGTCGCGGCCGCGGTGGTCCGAGACGAGCGTGACCAGCGTCCAGAACTCGGGCTGACGCGCCGACAGACCGTAACTCCACCGCACGTCACTTCGCGCACGGCTGAGAATGTAGGGAAGCTCGAATCGATACGGATCGACGCCGCGGATTGGCGGAACCTCTGGCCACGGCGTCACCGGGAGTTGAAGGACTCGAGTGGCCGCCATCCGATCGATCCCGTCCAGCAGGTGCACGATCGATGACCGGTCGGCCTGTTCGTTGGAATCGGCGAGGAAGTACTGCTGCCTGGCTTGCAGGAATCCAATTGCCGGCCACGCCGACGCCAGCAGTGTGCCGGCCAGCGCGACGGCCGCGCAGGCACGCCCCGCCGTGCCCCACGTGGACCGCAATCGCTCGACTCCGAGCGTGACCAGCACGATCGCAAAGAACGTCAGAAACGGTGTGATGCGGTTCTGCGCGCGGATCGCCGGCGTGACCAGCTCGTTGAACACCCGGCCGACGCTTCCACGTGCGGCGAAGACAATGCCGGCGGCAATGCACAGCGCACAGAGCGCGATCGTGATCAATCTCGGGTCGACGTCTCGCCTGCGTGCGGTCAACAATGCGGCCAGACCGATTACCGGCGACATCGCGATCACGAGCGTCAGCAGCGGACCTGGCCACTCGCCCCAGTCGCCCTCTCGTCCGAGACGCGCGATGCCTTCCACGATGGCGAGCGGCGCCGACGGCCATGTCCGAAAGGGGGTGACCGCTTCGCGCCATTCCAGGCCATAGAATTCCTGCTCCACCGGGAGGCGCACCGTCAGCGCGACCTGGCCGGTGATGACGTCGACCATGCCTGGACCCGGCCCGGTGACGAGCATGACGATGACCACCCCGGCGCATACGAGAGTGGAGCGGACGAGTGGCGCGAGGCGTCGATTCGACACGGCCGCGACCAATCCCACGACCATGACGAAAAACGCCGTGAAGAACGCGTAGTAGAGTCCGGACGCCCCGACGATGAATACGAGTGCCCATACAAGGGAATCCTGCCGCCCGGGCGTCGTAGTCGTCGTGGCCGGTGCGCCTGTCAGCTCCGGATATTGCACGCGCAGCGCCAGCAACGCGCCCAGCGGCACGCTGAAGCACACCGCCAGGAGGTCGTGCATGCCGGCCCTCACCGCGATGTAAGGCGTGAGGAGAAACGCGAGGCCGCCGAGCGTTGCGAGGTCGTACCCGGCCCCGAGCCGCCGGAGGCTCCACCAGCATGCCGCGAAGATGGAGACAATACCCGCGCCGTAGAACAGGGACACGACGAGCATCGGGCTGTCGGTCGCGCGCGCGGTGAGCCACATGAACGACTTCTGCGCGAAGTAGAACGTCGGGTGGTACATGGCGTCGCGCACGCCCGGATAACCCAGCCGATCGTTCAGGCGGAAGCCGTGACCGTCCACGTAGCTGCGCGCGTAGCCGAGCGTGAGCAGGTGGTCGCCGTGAAAGGAGATCGGCTCGCGGAGGTCGAGGCCAATCCAGCCGGTCAATACCAGCGCGAGCCCCCCGCCGATCACCAGCGCCAGCACCGGCGCCCGCCGCCTGCCCGTGGTCACGTGTGTAAATCTCCGGTCGGCCGAATCCGGGCGACGCACAGCGCGGACGTGCCCGGCCACGAGGCTGGCAGCAGCCATGCCTCGGCAGCCAGCAGACGGCCGATCGCCTCGTGCAGGCGCACGCGTGCCGGAGGCGCAATCGTCCGGCGGAGCCTGCTCGCGCGCCCGAGCCACGCTGCCGGATACAGGGCATGGAACAGATAACGCGCATCCGTGACGACCAGTCCGGCGTCCGCCACGACCCCAGCCAGTTCGTCGAGGGAGTACCGGCGATGGTGACCGGCCCTCGTATCGAGTTCCGACCACAGCTCGCGCCGCGCGGGCACCGTGATGATGGCTGTGCGCAGCGCCGGGAGCGCGTTCACGAGTCCGGTCAGGAACGCCGCGGGCGCCTCGATGTGTTCGAGCACGTCGAGTAGCAGGACCACGTCGACCTGGGCCTGCACCTCGCGTGGCAATGCTTCGATCGGCGTGCGGCTGAACACGTGACCGGCCAGGTCCGCATCGATGCCCGGGTTGCCCGGATCGCAGCCGATGCAGTCGTATCCGAGACGGCGCAGGTCGGACACGTAACGCCCCGGGCCGCAGCCGACGTCGAGGATGCAGCGAGCCGTGTCGATGCGGTCGATCACCGTTCGTACTATCTGCAGCCGCGCACGGTGCCAGAAGTGGCGCTCGTAGCCCGCCGGGAACGCGCGCGCATAGTCCGCATCGCTGTAGGCACTGTCACTCACGGTACACTCTGCTCATGTCCACGACGCGTGGCAGCCGTCCGGTAACGTTGCCGGCCCGAGTGCTCGTCACCGGCGGCGCCGGCTTCATTGGTGCCGGGCTCGTCGGCCGGCTCGTCGATCTCGGGTGTGATGTCCACGTTGTCGTGCGGCACGCGACCGGCCTCGGCCGGATTGCCGGCCTCGCCGGCCGCATTACGCTACACCATGCCGACCTTGCTGAAGCCGGCGACGTGAACGGCGTCGTCCGTGCGGTCGAACCTGACACGGTCTTTCACGTGGCCGCGACCGGCGGCTACGGCAACAGCAGCGAGACCACGCTGTTCCGTGACAACGTGCTCTCGACGTTCAATCTGCTCGATGCGACGGCAAGCCGGCCGGCCTGCCGCGTGATCCACACCGCCAGCTCGCTCGAACCAGGCCCGCGGTCGTCGCTGATCGCCGAAGACGCCCCGGCCGCGCCAACCACCTCGTATGCCATGGCGAAAGCTGCAGCGACGCTGCTGGCGAAGCAGGCCGCGGTGGCCGGGCGCCGCGTTGTCATCCTGCGGCCCTTTGCCGTTTACGGTCCCGGCGAACCGGATCGGCGGCTCATTCCGACGGCAATCCGGGCGGCGCGTACGGGCACACCATTGTCCACGACCGGTCCGGGATACACCCGCGACCTGGTGTTCCTGGACGATGTCGTCGACGCGTACGTCGCGGCCGCGACCACGCCCGGCATCGATGGCGAGTTGATCAATGTTGCTACCGGCCGCGCCACCGACAACGAGCAGGTCATCCGCCTCGTCGAACGTCTCGTCGGCCGGGACATCGTTCGGGCACCGGTGGCGTATCCGGCGAAGGCGATGGACAGGCCATTCTGGTGCGCGGATGTCGCGAAGGCCCGGCGGCTGCTTGGCTGGCAGGCCACGCACGATGTCGAACAGGGGCTTGCCCGCACCGTGGCACGGCACGATCAGCCATCGGACTGATCCAGGTGCCACGCCACG
>CAZZGM010000166.1:0-7168 GCA_964653955.1 uncultured Bifidobacteriaceae bacterium
GCCATCCTGCTGCTCTTCAAGCAGCAGTGGCGCATGTCGATCAGCCGCTTCGCCGAAGCGATGACGATTTTCGCTGTCGCCTGCGCGGCCATCTTCCCGCTGTTCCACACCGGCCGTCCGTGGCTGGCGGCCTACTGGCTGCTGCCCTATCCCAACACGATGGGCCTGTGGCCGCAGTTCCGCAGCCCGCTCATCTGGGACGTGTTCGCGGTCACCACCTACGCCACGGTGTCGATTGTGTTCTGGTACGTCGGCATGGTGCCCGACCTCGCCACCATGCGCGACCGCGCGGTGTCGGGCGTGAAGCAGAAGGTGTTCGGCATCCTGTCGCTCGGCTGGCGCGGTTCGGCGCGTCACTGGCACCGGTATGAAGTGGCGACGCTCATTCTCGCCGGTCTGTCGACGCCGCTGGTGCTGTCGGTGCACACGGTGGTGAGCTTCGACTTCGCCGTGTCGGTGCTGCCCGGCTGGCACGCGACGATTTTCCCGCCCTACTTCGTGGCCGGCGCCATCTATGCCGGTTTCGCGATGGTGCTGACGCTGGCCATTCCGCTGCGCGTTGCCTACAAGCTCGAAGACTTCATCACGATGCGGCACATCGACAACATGGCCAAGATCATGTTGGCGACGGGCCTCATGGTCGCGTACGGCTATGCGATGGAGGCGTTCTACGGCTGGTACAGCGCCAACCAGTACGAACGTTACATGATCTGGAACCGCATGACCGGCCCCTACGCCTGGTCGTACTGGATGCTGATTGCCATCAACGCCGGCATGATTCAGCTGCTGTGGTTCCAGTCGGTGCGTCACAACACCAAGCTGCTGTTCGTGCTGTCGCTGTTCGTCAGCGTCGGCATGTGGCTGGAGCGGTTCGTCATCATCGTCACGTCGCTGCACCGTGACTTCGTGCCCGGCAGCTGGGGCATGTATTACCCGACCCGGTGGGACTTCCTGACGTTCTTCGGGACCATCGGTCTCTTCCTGACGCTGTTCTTCCTGTTCATGCGGTTCGTCCCGATGATTGCGATGTTCGAGGTGCGAACGCTGCTGCCGCAGGCCAAGGTCAAGTCAGAGCACGGTCACTGATATGGCACACGCTGCTGAAACGGAAAACCCGCTTTACGGGGTGATGGCCGAGTACGACTCGGCGCAGGAAATCGTCGACGCGTCGACGCCCGCCGTGGCGGCGGGCTTCACGAAACTCGAGGCCTACTCGCCGTTCCCGGTGGAAGAGCTGAACGACGTCATCCACAAGCGGCGCACCAACCTGTCGAAGCTGGTGCTCATCGGCGGGCTCACCGGCATGGCCGTGGGCTTCGGGCTTCAGTACTGGGCGTCGGTGATCGAGTACCCGATGAACATCGGTGGCCGTCCGTACGCCACCTGGCCGGCGTTCATCGTGCCGAGCTACGAGCTGACGATTCTGTTTTCCGCGCTGACGGCGGCCATCGGCATGTTTGCGCTGAACGGCCTGCCGCAGCCGTATCACCCGGTGTTCAACGTCGAGCGGTTCTCGCTGGCCAGCTCCGACAAGTTTTTCCTCGTCATCGAATCGGCCGATCCGCGTTTCGAACACGCGCTGACGCGGCAGTTCCTCGAGGAGCACGGTGCGAAGGGAGTGTACGACGTTGCGGCGTAATACACGCGAGGCTCTGCCTCCAACCGGTGGCGGCGCGCGAGGTTCCGCCTCGCCCGCCGCGGTGTCGCCTGATCCGGTTTCCAGCCGGGCGATTGGCTGTGCGCTGCTGATGGTGCTGGCGCTGGTTGGCGCCGGCTGCCGGCAGGACATGCACGACAACCCCCGCTACAAGCCTTTTTCGGCGAGCGACTTCTTCAGCGACGGCCGCGCGGCGCGAACGCCGCCCCTGGGCACGGTCGCCCGCGGCTGGCTGCGCGAAGACGAGGCGCTGTACACGGGTCATGTCAGCGGCGTGGCCGTGGCGGAATTCCCGTTTGCCATTTCGCACCAGGATCTGCAGCGCGGGCGTGACCGCTACAACATCTACTGCACGCCCTGTCATGGCGTCCTTGGCGACGGCCAGGGCATGGTCGTGCAGCGCGGACTTCGGCGCGCGGCGTCGTATCACGACGAGCGCCTGCGCGAAGAGTCGGTGGGCTACTTCTACGACGTGATCAGCAACGGCTTTGGTGCCATGCAGGGATATGCCGAACAGATTCCCGTGCGCGATCGCTGGCTGATTGTCGCCTACGTGCGGGCGCTGCAGCTCAGCCAGAACGCAACGGTGGCCGACGTGCCGCGCGAGCGGCAGGCGGAGCTGGACGGGACGCAGTAGGAAGGCAGAAGCAAGGCAAAAGGCAGAAGGCAAAAGCGTAGAAGGCAGAACGAAGGCAGAAGGATGACGACGGAAACCTATCAACCGCCCGAGAGCGTGTCGGGGCTCCAGAAGCTGGGCATGATGGCCGCGGTCGCGGGGCTGGTGCTGGCTGGCGTGGGCTTCGCGATGGCCGGCCTCGAGCGCTTCTACCAGGCCTACCTCGTGGCCTACACGTTCTGGCTGGGCGTGGCGCTCGGCAGCATGGCGCTGCTGATGGTGCAGCACCTGTCCGGTGGCGCGTGGGGCGTGATCCTGCGGCGTCCGCTCGAAGCGGCCACGTCCACGCTGCCGGCCATGGCCGTGCTGTTCCTGCCCGTCGTGGCCGGCATGCACGACCTCTATCACTGGACGCACGAAGGTGCGTTGAACGATCCGGTGATTGCGGCCAAGGCACCCTACCTGAACACGCCGTTCTTCCTCATCCGCGCGGTCGTCTACTTCGCGATCTGGGTGGGCATCGGCCAGTTGTTGCTCAAGTGGTCGAAGGCGCAGGACGAAACCGGCGACCCCGAGTACGGCAACAAGCTCGTGTTCCTGTCGGGCGGCGGGCTGGTCATCTACGCGCTGACGGTGACGTTTGCCATTACCGACTGGCTGATGTCGGTGAATCCGCACTGGTTCTCGACCATGTGGGGACCACTGTTCATGGCCGGCCAGGGACTGGCCGCGCTCGCGCTTGCCATCAACACGCTGGTGATGCTGATGGGCAGCGCGCCGATGAACCGTGTCCTCACGGCTCATCATTTCCACGATCTCGGCAAGCTGCTGTTTGCGTTCCTGATGCTCTGGGCGTATCTCAGCTTCTCGCAGTTCCTCATCGTCTATTCGGCCAACCTGGCCGAAGAGGTGCCGCACTACATCGCGCGCTGGAACGGCGGGTACCAGTACCTGACGGTGGCGCTGATCGTGCTGCACTTCGTCGTGCCGTATGCGCTGCTGTTGTCGCGCGACATCAAGCGCGGCATCTCGCGACTGCGGATCATCGCGGCCTGGCTGCTGGTGATGCGCGTGGCCGACTACTACTGGCAGGTGATGCCGGAATTCCACGGCACGTTTGGCCTGTCGCTGCTGGACATCGCGCTGCCCATCGCCCTGGGCGGTGTTTTTCTCACGCTCTATGCCATGCGGCTGAAGAGCCAGTCGCTCATGCCGCTGCACGATGCGGGTCTTGAAAAGGCGCTGACGCACCATGTCCACTGAGCACGATCTCGAATACGGCCCGACGCCGCCGGGCGCGCAATACGAGCACACGGACATCGATCCGGCCATTGGCTACAACTTCGGCATCTGGCTGTTCGTGGCCTTCGCGATGTCGATTGGCATCGTCTACGGCACGTTCTGGTTCCTCGAAGGCCGGAAGGTGGCGCACGACGAGGCCTCGCGGCAGTTCCCGCTGGCCGTTGGCGTGGAGAAAGAAGCGCCGGCGCCGCGCCTGCAGACGCAGCCGTTCAAGGACGTCTACCTGCTGAAGCAGGGACAGAACGGGCAGCTGCGCTCGTACGGCTGGGTCGACAAGGACGGCGAAATCGTCCACATCCCGATCGACCGCGCGATGGAACTCCTGCTGCAGCGCGGTCTGCCGACGCGGGCCGGTGGCACGGCGACGCCGGGCATGGTGGTGCAGGACAGTTCGGCGGGCACGACGGTGGCGCCGCGATAGCGGCACGGCTTCGGTAACGGCGTGGATGAGGCGGGCCGGCAGTTCGGCCGGTGAGGACAAGCGACGTGGGCACTCGGGTGAGCAGGCGGGCGGCGGTGGTGGCGGGCGTAATGATGCTCGCGGCAACCGCGGTGTCGGCGCAGCACGGCGGGCGCGGACTGCAGCCGCAGGCGGGGCTTCCGTCCGACCAGATGCCCGGCGCGCTGCAGAACGTCGGCTTCGAGCAGCGGCTCGACGCCATGCTGCCGCTCGACCTGACGTTTCGCAACGAGGACGGCCGCGAGGTGGCGCTCGGCGAATATTTCGGCAAGCGTCCGGTGCTGCTCGCGTTCGTGTACTACGAGTGCCCGATGTTGTGCTCGCAGGTGCTGAACGGCATCACGAGTGCGCTGATGGCGCTCGACGAGCGGGCCGGCCGCGAGTTCGACGTGGTCGCGGTGAGTTTCGATCCACGGGAGCAGCCGCCGATGGCGGCGGCGAAGAAGAAATCGTATCTCGATCGGTACAACCGCGCGAACGCCGAACGCGGCTGGCACTTCCTCACGGGCAGCGAGGCCTCGATCGCCGCGCTCACCGAGGCGGCCGGGTTCAAGTTCGCGTGGGACGAGCAGACGCAGCAGTACGCGCACGCCAGCGGTTTCGTGATTGCCACACCCGAAGGCCGGTTGTCGCGCTACTTCTTCGGCATCGAGTACGCGCCGCGCGATCTGAAGTTCGCGCTGATGGAGTCGTCGGCGGGCCGCATCGGCTCGCTGGTCGATCAGGTGCTGCTCTACTGCTATCACTACGATCCCGAGACGGGGTCGTATTCGTTTGTCGCGATGAGAGCCGTCCGGCTGGGCGGCGCGGTCACCCTGCTGGCACTGGTGGGGTTCGTGGTTGTGGCACTGCGGCGCGAACAGCGCGCCGGGCACTGACACTATGGGTTCATTCGGTATTCCGCTGTTTCCCGAGCAGGCTTCGACGTTCGCCAAGGACATCGACGCGCTCTATCTGTTCATCATCGCGGTCTGCTCGGTGTTCGCACTGGGCGTGTCGATTGCCGTGGTCGCCTTCGGCGTCATCTACCGCCGCCGGCACGACGGCGAGGTGGGCGCCCGCATCGAGGGCAACCTGCCGCTCGAGCTGACGTGGAGCATCATCCCGACGATGATCTCCATGGTGATGTTCGCGTGGGGCGCCTCGTCCTTCTACCACATGCGCACGCCACCCGAAGAGGCCCTGCAGATTTACGCCGTCGGCAAGCAGTGGATGTGGAAGTTCCAGCACCTCGAAGGGCAGCGCGAAATCAACGAACTGCACGTGCCGATCGGCCGGCCGGTGAAGGTGACCGTCACGTCCGAGGACGTGGTGCACAGCCTGTACTTCCCGTCGTTCCGGACCAAGATCGACGCCATTCCCGGCCGCTACACGCAGCTGTGGTTCGAGGCCACGAAGGCGGGCGAGTACCACCTCTTCTGCGCGGAGTACTGCGGCACGAGCCACTCCGGGATGATTGGCAAGGTCATCGTGATGGAGCCGGCCGCCTACCAGGCGTGGCTGGCCGGCGGCGGTGGCGAAGGGACGCTGGTCGAGCGCGGCGAGCGGCTCTTCGAGGAGCTGGCCTGCGGAAGCTGCCACCTGGACAGCGGGCAGGGCCGTGGTCCGTCGCTGAAGGACATCGTCGGCACGACGGTGGAGCTGGCCAACGGTGCGACCGCCGTGGTGGATGAGGGGTACCTGCGGGAGTCGATCATGAACTCGCAGGCGAAAATCGTGAAGGGCTATCAGCCGCTGATGCCGGCGTTCCAGGGACTCGTGAGCGAGGACAACCTGGTGGCGCTGGTCGAATACGTCAAGTCGCTGTCGCCCGCCGCCGCGGCTCCGTCCGCGGCGTCCACGAACGCACCCGAAACGGGTGAGAAGAAGTAAGCCATGCTGGATACGTTGAAATTCCCCGAGCAACATTACCTGAACAACGGTCACGGCCTGAAGTCGTGGCTGTTGACGAAGGATCACAAGCGAATCGCGATCATGTACCTGATCTCGATCTCGGCGATGTTCCTGCTGGGCGGGTTGTTCGCCGCAGGGGTGCGCGTGGAACTGCTGACGCCGAAGGGCGACCTGTTCCTCGCCGATGACTACAACAAGTTCTTCACGATGCACGGCGTCGTGATGGTGTTCTTCTTCCTGATCCCGTCGACGCCGGCCGTACTCGGCAACTTTCTCCTTCCGCCGATGATTGGCGCGAAGGACCTGGCATTTCCGCGCATCAACCTGCTCAGCCTCTACATCTTCTGGCTGGGCGCCCTGTTCTTCTTCTACGCGCTGTTTTCGGGCGGCGTCGACACCGGGTGGACGTTCTACACGCCGTTCAGCTCGGTGTCGTCGAACTCGAACGTCATTCCGACGGCGCTCGGTGCGTTCATTTCCGGGTTCTCGTCCATCCTCACCGGTCTCAATTTTATTGTCACCATCCACCGCATGCGCGCGCCCGGCCTCACGTGGTTCCGGCTACCGCTGTTCGTGTGGGCCCACTACGCCACCAGCCTCATCCAGGTGCTGGGCACGCCCGTCGTGGCCATCACCATCGTGATGGTGTTCGTGGAACGTGCGTTCGGGTTCGGCATTTTCGACCCGGCGCGCGGCGGCGACCCGGTGCTCTTCCAGCACCTGTTCTGGTTCTACTCGCACCCGGCGGTCTACATCATGATCCTGCCGGCGATGGGCGTCATCAGCGAGATCGTCTCGACGTTCTCGCGCAAGACGATTTTCGGCTACAGCTTCGTGGCGTTCTCGTCGCTGGCCATTGCGGTATTCGGCTTCCTCGTCTGGGCGCACCACCTGTTCGTGGCCGGCATCTCGACCTACTCGGCCATGGTGTTCTCGTTCCTGAGCTTCGCGGTGGCCATCCCGTCGGCCGTCAAGACGTTCAACTGGACGGCCACGCTCTACAAGGGCGCCATCTCGTTCGAAACGCCGATGCTCTACGCCTACGGCTTCTTCGGACTGTTCCTCGTCGGTGGGCTGACCGGCCTCTTCCTGGCGACACTCGGCGTCGACGTTCACGTGCACGACACCTATTTCGTGGTCGCACACTTCCACTACATCATGGTTGGCGGCGCCATCATGGGTTACCTTGGCGGCCTGCACTTCTGGTGGCCGAAGATGACCGGCCGGATGTACTCGGAGT
>CAZZGM010000167.1:0-1545 GCA_964653955.1 uncultured Bifidobacteriaceae bacterium
TCTCGCGAAGGGCAATGTCGCGCGCCTGGCGCAACTCGCCTTCGTAGGTGGCCGACCGGCCGCCCACGATGTCGCGAATGCCGGCAAACAGGTCCTTGAAGATGTTCGCGCCCAGGATGGCCTCACCGGTCACGATGCCGGCATACCGGATGATGCGCCGGCCTTCGACCGTCGGCGTGGTAGTGACGATGATAGTGTCGGACATGGCCCTATAGTACGCTTGCGGGCTGGAGGTTCACACGTGATCCGCGTCATCGTCCTTCTCGCCGCCGCCGGCCTCGCCTTCTCCGCCGCGTGCACCGGCGCCGGGCAGTTCGCCAGTGACCATCCCCTGATGAACCCCTCCACGCTGAACGCGGAGGCACCAGCCGAGTACCGGGTGAAATTCGATACCAGCGTCGGCGCGTTCGTGATCAGGGTGACGCGCGCGTGGGCACCGCACGGCGCGGATCGTTTCTACAACCTGGTGCTCAGCGGCTTCTACGACGAGGCACGCTTCTTCCGCGCCATCGACGACTTCATGGTGCAATTCGGCATCCACGCCGACCCGGCCGTCTCCAACGCCTGGATGGATGCGCAGATTCCGGTGGATCCGGTGCGGCAGTCCAACCGCCGCGGCTACATCACCTACGCAATGGGCGGGTCACCGACGACGCGGACCACGCAGGTGTTCATCAATTTCCAGGACAACGCCAACCTCGACAGCATGGGCTTTGCTCCGTTCGGCGAGGTGGTGGAAGGCATGGACGTCGTCGATCGCATCAACACCGCCTACGGTGAAGGCGCGCCCTTCGGCCAGGGGCCGGATCAAGGACGTATTCAGGCCGAGGGTAATACCTATCTGTTAAAGGAATTCCCCGAGCTCGACTACATCCGCACCGCCACCATCGTCCCCTGACGTTTGCTTTCATCGCTTTTGCACAGAATCTTTATCCGCGATGCTGTGCAGAGCTTGCAACGACGTACACGAGAGGCGTAAGGTGGGCTCGAAGTCCGTTGAGTCCCCGGCCTCGCAAGATCGAGGGCGCCGACCATCTGGTCCGCAAGCCCTCACCCGTGCCCAGCCACCTGCCGGGCACACGTGCCTCTGCAGTGAGAGGCGCGCACGGCGTCATGCTGCGCGCGTTGCCTGCCGCCGCGGTCCTCGTGCGGCCCGATGGCGCCGTCGCCGAAGGCAACCCCGCCTGGGAACAGTTCGTGGCCCGGTGCGGCGCGAACGACACATCTGATTTTTTTCAAATCTGGCTGACGAGCCCGGGCGTGACACACGGCCACGCCGACTGCGTCGTGAACGGGGTGCGTTCGCTTCTCGACGGGCGCACGGCCGGGCTCGATACGCAAGTCGAGGTGCGGGATACGGAGAACCACGCCACCTGGTATCAGGTCACGGCCACGCACGCCGACACCGCCAACGTGTCCGCCGGCGTGGTGGTACTCATCGTCGACGTCACCACCCACCATGCCGCCGCCGAGGCGGCGCGCGGAGCGCTCGAGGAACAGCTGCGTCAGGCGCAGAAGGTGGAGGCGGTCGGACGGCTGGCCGGC
>CAZZGM010000167.1:1555-7159 GCA_964653955.1 uncultured Bifidobacteriaceae bacterium
GCGGTGTGGCCCACGACTTCAACAACCTGCTCACCGTCATCATCGGCTACAACGAAACGCTGGACTTCGACGAGGCGCTTGGCGCCAGCGCCCGTGATGCCGTGCAGCAGATCAGGTTTGCCACCGAACGCGCGGCTGTACTGACGCGGCAGCTGCTGGCGTTCAGCCGGCGGCAGGTGCTGCGCCCGCAGGTACTGGATCTGCGCGACGTGACGCGTCGCCTGGCGCCCATGTTGCGCCGCCTGATTGGCGAGGACGTGCGGCTCGACATCGACTACGGCCAGCGTCCGGCCGTGGTCCGGGCCGATCCGGGACAGCTCGAACAGGTCCTGATGAACCTGACCGTCAATGCCCGCCAGGCCATGCCGCGCGGTGGCCGCCTGGGCGTGCGCATCAATCGTGTGGACCTCGACGCAGCGTTCGTCGAATCACATCCGTACGTCGTGTCCGGCCACTACGTCGAGCTGCTGGTGTCCGACACCGGTATCGGCATGAGCGCGAATACGAAAGCACGGCTCTTCGAACCGTTCTTCACCACCAAGCCGGCCGGGCAAGGCACCGGCCTCGGCCTCGCCATGGTCTACGGCATCGTCAAACAGAGCGACGGGTATATCTGGGTGGAAAGCGAACTCGATCGCGGCGCCACCTTCCGTATCGTGTTGCCGTTTGCCGACGCTGAAATCACGGAGGCGGCGCCGGCACCACTGCCGCCGCAGGCGCAGGGCGGACATGAGACCGTGCTGCTGGTGGAAGACGAGGATGCACTGCGCGAACTCAATCGTCAGGTGTTGATGCGTTACGGTTACCGCGTGCTGCACGCACGGACGGGCGCCGACGCGCTGGCACTGGCGCGGCAGCATCCCGGCCCCATCCATCTGTTGCTCACCGACGTGGTGATGCCCAGCATGAGCGGGCGGCAGCTGGCCGACCAGGTAAAAGAAATCGTCCCTGACCTGCGCGTGCTGTACATGTCCGGTTACACCAGCGACGCGATAGTGCGTCACGGCATCACCGAGGGACACGTGGCGTTCATCCAGAAGCCGATGTCCCCCCGCGACCTGGCCCGGAAGGTGCGCGACGTGCTCGACGAAACCGACTGAGCGCCGCTACCGGAAGCGCTGCTGCAGGCGCTGCAGTTCGTCGTTGCCAGGACAGAGCTGCTCGTACGGCAGGTCGTGCAGCGGCGCGTCGACCAGCTCGTTCTGCTGCACCATGTCGCGCGAGTCCGGCGACACATACAGCAGCCCGGTCAGCACTTCGCCCTCACGCTGGCGTTCCCGGATATAAGAGTACGCCCGGTCGCGGTCGGTGGGGTCGTAGTCGTTCGCCACCTTGTGCAGCCGCACCCAGCTGCCATCGTGCAGCATGACGTTTTTTGCCGTGCCGGCATCCTGCTCCGAGGTGATGGTGTCGCGCGGCGGCACGAAGTCGGCGTGAACGACTTCCACCTGATGCTCGCGCGTGTAGGCGTAACTCTTGGTCGATCCTTCGTGATCGTTGAAGGTGACGCACGGTGAAATCACGTCGATGAACGCAAAGCCGCGGTGCGTGAGCCCGGCCTTCAGCAGCGGCACGAGCTGCGCCTTGTCGCCCGAGAAGCTGCGTGCGACGAACGTGGCGCCGAGCGTGAGCGCCAGCAGGACGCCGTCAATGGCTTCCATCGTGTTGACGTCGCCCTTCTTGCTCGTCGAACCGGGATCGGCAGAGGCCGAGAACTGTCCCTTCGTCAATCCGTAGACGCCGTTGTTCTCCAGCACGTAGAGGAGGTTGACGTTGCGGCGGATGGCGTGCGACAGATGGCCGAGACCGATGGACAACGAGTCGCCGTCGCCCGACACGCCAATCATCATCAGGCTGCCGTTGGCCGCCGCGGCGCCCGTGGCAATGGTCGGCATGCGGCCGTGCACGCTGTTGAAGCCATGTGCCTCCCGCAGGAAGTAGGCCGGCGTCTTCGACGAGCAGCCGATGCCCGACAGCTTGGCCACCGTGTGCGGTGGAATGGAGAGGTCCCAGAACGCCTGGATGATGGCGGCGGTAATGGAGTCGTGCCCGCAGCCGGCACAGAGCGTGGTGATGGCGCCTTCGTAGTCGCGGCGCGTCAGGCCAATCGCGTTTTTCTGAAGCGACGGATGGTGGACTTTCGGCTTGGCGATGTAGGTCATGCCGCCCTCTCCAGCCGGGCCTTCACGCCCGAGATCACGTGGTGCGCGCTCATCGGGAAACCCGCGTAATACCGCACCGATTCGAACTTCTCCATGCCGGCGCCGGTTTCGAGCATCAGCAGGCTCCGGAGCTGCGCGTCGCGGTTCTGCTCGACGACGAACGTGACGTCGTGCTGCTCGACGAACGCGTGAATATCGTCGCTGAAGGGGAACCCCCTGACGCGCAGGTAGTCGAGCGCAATCCCGTCCCGGGACATCTGGTCGATGGCCTCCATGCACGCGGCATGGCACGCCCCCACCGTGATGAGGCCCATGCGCGTCGGCGTGGCCGAGGGCCGCGTCACCGGTGCTGGCACGGCCGCCGCGGCGTTCTGCGTCTTGCGCGCGAGGCGATCCATGACCTCCTGGTACTCATCGCTGTCTTCGGTGTAGGCGCCGTGCTTGTTGTGACCCGAACCGCGCGTGAAGTAGGCGCCCTTCGGGTGCACCCCGGGCAGCGTCCGCGCGGCAATGCCGTCGCCATCGACGTCCAGATAGCGGGAGAAGCTCTTCACCTGTTCCAGCTCGGCAGCCGACAGCACCTTGCCGCGATCGGGCCGGTAGCTGTCATCCCACGTCAGGCGGGGCACCATCCAGTCGTTCATCCCGATATCGAGGTCGCTCAGGACGAACACCGGCGTCTGGAACCGTTCCGCCAGGTCGAACGCCGCCGCCGACATCTCGAACGCCTCACGTGGATCGGCGGGATAGAGGCAAATGTGCCGCGTGTCACCATGCGAGGCATAGGCACAGAGCATCAGGTCGCACTGCTGCGTGCGCGTCGGCATGCCGGTGGACGGCCCGGTCCGCTGCACGTCGAAAATGACGGCGGGCACTTCGGCGTAGTAGGCCAGCCCGATGAACTCGCTCATCAGCGAGATGCCGGGGCCCGCGGTGGGTGTAAACGCGCGCGCCCCCGCCCACGAGGCACCCACCACCATGCCGATGGCCGCCAGTTCGTCCTCGGCCTGCAGCACTGCATAACGATTGCGCTTCGTTTCGGGATCGCGGCGATAACGCTGGCAGAAGCCCTTGAAGGCTTCCATCAGCGACGTGGCCGGCGTGATGGGATACCACGCACCGACGGTCGCCCCGGCATACAGCGCGCCCAGGCCAGCCGCCGTGTTTCCGTCGATGAGGATGTTGTCCTTCGTGGCGTCCATCGCTTCGAGGTGGATGGGCAGCGGACAATCGAAGTGAGCCTTCGCGTAGTCGTAGCCGAGGGCAATGGCCTTCTCGTTGGAGTCGAGCAGCGCCTGCTTCTTCGAATATTTTTCCTTCGTCAGCGCCGTGATGATGTCCGTGTCCATACCGAGCAGCGCCGCCAGCGCGCCGGCATAGGCAATGTTCTTCATCAGGATGCGCTCGCGCACACCCTTGAACGCCTGGTTGCACAGGTCGGCCAGCGGCACACCCAGATAGGTGACGTCAGGGCGCTTCAGGCGATCGTCGAGCGGCCAGCTGGAGTCGTAGAGCAGCCAGCCTCCCGAACGCACCTCGGCCACGTCCTTGGCGTAGGTCGCGGGGTTGAGCGCCACCATGAGGTCGAAGCGCGGCGTGCGCGCCGTATAACCGTCCTTGCTGACGCGGATTTCGTACCACGTGGGCAGGCCCTGGATGTTCGACGGAAACACGTTCTTGCCCGTGACCGGCACGCCCATCCGGAAGATGGCCTGCATGATGAGGCCGTTGGCGCTGGCCGACCCCGTCCCGTTGGCCGTGGCAATCTTGAATGCAAAGTCGTTGATGTGGCTCATATCCGAATCGGTGTGCCGCTCTTGCTTTTTTGCCTTCTGCTTTTTGCCTTCTGCCTTGCCTACCGCCCCACCGCCTCCAGCGGGATGAACGAGACGCCGGCGTGGGGCTGTTGCAGGACGAACTTGCGCATGTCCCACGCATAGGTCGGACAGCGTTCGGCGCACAGGCCGCAGTGCAGGCACACGTCTTCGTCCTTGACCATCACGCGGCCCGTCTGCTTGAGCGCCCCGGAGACGAACAGCGCCTGGTCATGGTTCTCGGCTGGCGCCATGAGCCGCGTTCGCAAATCGGCTTCGTCACCGCCCGGCGTAATGGTGAGACAGTCCACCGGACAGATATCGATGCACGCGTCGCACTCGATGCACAACGAGTCGGTGAAATATGTCTGCACGTCGCAGTTGAGACACCGCTCCACCTCGTGCGCCGTCTGGTCTGCCGTGAAGCCCTGTTCCACCTCGATGGTCATCTTCGAGAAGCGGTGCGGCATCTCGACGTGCGTCATCTTCTGCCGCGCCGCCGGGCTGTAGTTGTTGCTGTACGCCCACTCGTGCAACCCCATCTTGGTACTGGTGAGCGTCTGGCCGTGCGGCGGGCGTTCAGTCACCGGAAGGCCCTGACAGTGCTGGTGAATGGAGATGGCCGCCTCGTGCCCGTGCGCCACGGCCCAGATGATGTTGGCCGGTCCGAACGCCGCGTCACCGCCGAAAAACACGCCCGGCAGCGTCGACATGTGCGTCACCTTGTCGACCACGGGCATGTCCCACTTGTCGAAGGCCATGCCCATGTCGCGCTCGATCCACGGGAAGGCGTTCTCCTGGCCAATGGCGAGGATGACCGTGTCGCACGGAATCACCTTCCGCCCCGCCGGTTCCTGGACCAGCTTGCCGTTTTCTTCGCGAGCCGTGAAGGTGTCGAACTCCATTCCCGTCAGCACGCCGTCTTCGACCACGAAGCGCACCGGCGAGTGGTTCTCGAGGATGTCCACGTGCTCTTCTTCGGCGTCCTCCAGTTCCCACGGCGACGCCTTGAAGTATTTGCGCGTCTTGCGCGCAATCACCTTTACTTCTTCGGCGCCCAGCCGGCGGGCCGACCGGCAGCAGTCCATGGCGGTGTTGCCGACGCCAATGATGAGCACGCGCTTGCCAACCGTGTCGATGTGTCCGAAGTGGATGGATTCCAGCCACTCGATGCCAATGAACACCTGGTTGCTGTCGTGCCGCCCCGGCAGGTCCAGTTCCTTGCCTTTCGGTGCGCCGCTGCCCACGAACACGGCGTCGTATTCCTTCGAGTCCACCAGCGCGCGCAGGCTCGTCACCGGCGAGTCGTACCGCACGTCGACGCCCATGTCCGTGATGTAGCCGATCTCTTCGTCCAGGACCTCTTCCGGCAGGCGGAACGCGGGGATGTTGACGCGCATCAATCCGCCGGGGCGCGGTCCCTTCTCGAACAGCGTGCACTCGTAGCCGAGCGGCATCAGGTCGTTGGCCACGGTCAGTGACGCCGGGCCGGCACCGACGAGCGCCACCTTCTTGCCGTTTTTCACGGCCGGCGCGGTCGGCAGCCGGTCACGAATGTCGTCCTTGTGATCCGCCGCCACGCGCTTGAGCCGGCAGATCGCCACCGGCTTGCCGTCCACGCGCGTCCG
>CAZZGM010000168.1:0-6970 GCA_964653955.1 uncultured Bifidobacteriaceae bacterium
TCTCGAGCATCTTGATGCGGCTCTGCACCTGTGCGGCCTTGGTGGCCTGATAGCGGAACCGATCGATGAAGGCCTGTACCCGCTCGACTTCTTCGTCCTGCCGCCGCTTGGCCTCGCGCAGGCGTTCGAGGCGCGCATCGCGCTCCTCGAGGTACTTCGAGTAGTTGCAGTGGTAGTCCGTGATGGTACGCAGCGACAGGTCGGCAATGCGCGTGACAACGGCGTCGAGGAAGTAGCGGTCGTGCGACACGACGATCACGGCGTGCGGATAGGCGACGAGGAACTCCTCGAGCCAGTTGCGGGCCTCGAGATCCAGGTGGTTGGTGGGTTCGTCGAGCAGCAGCAGATCGGGAGCACTGAGCAGCAGCTTGGCCAGTGCCAGGCGCATCTGCCAGCCGCCGGACAAGTGGTCCGCGCGGTCGTTGAACGTGGATGGGGCGAACCCGAGTCCGGCGAGGACGGTGCCCACCTTGAGGTCCATCTGATAGCCGTCCGCCATGCGGAACTGGTCCTGGAGTTCCGAGTAGCGGTGGAGGATGGCCTCGTGGCTCGATTCGGGGACGGCCGGGTCGGCGAGTTGCTCCTCGAGACGGTGCATCTCCGCCTTCATGTCGAGCAGCGGCTTCAGGGCCTGCGCGGCTTCGTCGCCGATGGTGCGGCCGCGATGGGTGAGCCCGTCCTGCGGCAGGTAGCCCAGCGTGAGGCCGGTGGGACGCTGTACGGTGCCCGCGTCCGGCTCGTCGAGGCCGGCCAGCATCTTCAGCAGCGTGGTCTTGCCGGCACCGTTCGGCCCGCACAGGCCGACCCGGTCGCGGTCGCCAATCTGCCAGGTGACCTTGTCCAGCAGGACGCGGTCGCCAAACGATTTCGAAAGGGACTGCAGTTGGATCATTCCGGTCGATTCGAGGGGCGGCCCCTCGTCTGTGGCGGTGGGCGGCCGGGCGAGGTCCGGCGTTGCGGCGCTGCCGGGCGGCGCGGCTATTCGCCGAGCGCTTTGGCGGCCGCCGCGAGCACCTGGGGCACGCGGAAGGGTTTCGTCAGATAGCCGGCCACGCCCAGATTCACGGCCTCGATGGCGCTCGACTCCGACGAGTAGCCGGTGATGATGATGACGGGCAGGTCGGCGCGGTACCGCTTGGCTTCGCGGATGAGCGACAGGCCGTCCATGTCGGGCATTTTCAGGTCGGCAATCAGCAGGTCGTAGTGACCGAGGCGGAGGCGTTCCACGCCGGCGCGCCCGTCCGGCGCCGTGTCCACGTCATATTCCGCGAACGCGAGGGTTTTCGACAGCAGTTCCCTGATACTGGGTTCGTCGTCCACCACCAGCACGCGCGGACGGCCGGCCCGGCCGAGTGGCTTGTCCAGAGGGACGGCGAGGGGCCGCTCCGAGCGGGGGCGCTGCGAATCGAGCCAGGCGTCGATGTCCCGCTTGCGGAAGCGCCACTGGCGGCCCACCCGCACGGCGGGAATTTTTCCGGCCTTGATCAGGCGATAGACCGTCCGCAGGTTGACCTGGAGGTACTCCAGGACTTCTTCCGTGGTAAGGAAGATCTCGTCGCTTGGGAAATTTGTGGCCACTAAGTGTCTCTGAGTCCGCTAGTTTACCGGTTTTTCCGTCGGAAGGGAACGCGTGCAGGGCAGACTTTCAGACGATGACCGCCGTCTTACACAGTGGCGAGCCTGACCCGGGTGCTCTCGCAAATGGCGTGGACGGATGAAGAGCTCGTGGCCAGGTCGGTCGCGGGCGACAAGGAGAGTTTCGACCAGCTCATCCTTCGATGGGAACGGCCGATCTATGCCCTGGCATACCGGGTCATCGGGCGCGACGAGGATGCGCGGGACGTCTGCCAGGAAACGTTCCTGCGTGCGTTCCGGGCGCTGCCGGGGTTCAAGGGCCAGGCCAAGTTCTCATCGTGGCTGTACCGGATTACGCTGAATCTCTGCCGTGACTGGATACGCCGGCAGAAGCGCACCCCCATCGTGGCGTCCCCCGAGGGGTTGGATATCGTGGAGCTGGCAGCCGAGCAGGGCCCGGTCGAATCCATCGAAGACCTGGTGGCGCGCAATCAGCTCAGTGAAACGGTGGCGGTGGCCATGCGGGAGTTGCCCGAGGAGCAGCGCACGGCCATCATCCTGAAGGAGTATCACGGGCTCACGTTCCAGGAGATTGCCGACCTCCAGGGCTGCCCGCTGAGCACGGTGAAGACGCGGTTGTATCAGGGGCTGAGCGTGCTGCGGCGCGATCTCGAAGCGCGCGGCATGACACGCGCGCGGGCTACGGGACGGAAATCATGACGGACACCTTCCACTGCGACGACAAGGCGCAGCTGGTCGCCTATCTCTACGACGAACTGGACGAGCGCGCCCGGTCGCAGGTCGAGACTCACCTGCGCTGGTGTCAGGCCTGTGCCGACGAAGCGGACAGCCTGCGCGACGTGCGGCAGGAACTGGCCGGCTGGGCACCTCCGGACGTCGACCTGGGTTTTACGATTGTGCCGGCGGCCGAGGTTCCCGCGCCGGTACTGCAGCCGGTTCGCCCGTGGGGCCGGCCGGCCATGCCCGCCTGGGCGCGCCTGGCCGCCGCGGCGCTGGTGGTGGCCGCGGGCCTGTCCATCCTCAACCTGCGAATCAGCTACGGCAGCGACGGTCTGGTCGTGACGACCGGCTGGATGCAGCCGGCCGCCCCGGCGAGCGACGCTGCCGCGAGTGTTGTGGCCATGCCCGCAGCAGAAGCGCCAGCCGTGGAGGCGCCGTGGCGCCAGGAGCTGGCGGCGCTCGAACAGAGTCTCCGCGGCGAACTGGCCGACGCGCGCCGCGAAGCCGTGCCGACGGCGGCGGCCGACATCCCCGCTCGGGCGCTGTCGCCGGAGCGCGTCTCCTCGCTCATCGAGCAGAGCGAACAGCGGCAGCGGCAGGAACTGGCGCTGCGCCTGGCGCAGTTCGGGCGCGACCTCGAGGTGCAGCGGCGTTCCGACCTCGTGCGCATCAACCAGGGGCTGGGCCAGTTCGAAGGTCGTGCCGGCGCCGAGATCCTGCGGCAGCGGCAGATGCTCGACTACATCATGCGGGTGTCGGCACCGCCGCCCCCGCAGTGAGGTGCCTGCCGTGCCAGCCCCGGTGATGTTCAGTGACGGAGTTCGATTGATGTCCAAGACGGTAGCAAGTCACGTGATGGTGGTGGCCCTGCTGGCGTCGCCGGCCTGGGCGCAGACCGGTGACCCCGCGGCGGCCCGATCGGTCGAACGTGCGGAACTGCGCCACCAGATTTATGTGATGGAGGGCGCGCTGGCGCGGGCGGTGCAGTTTGGCGCCTCGCGGCTCAATCGCGATTTGCGGAGCGTGGCACCGGAGATGTTCCTGCTGGCCGGCGACGCGCAGGCTCGCGGTGTGTATCTCGAAGGCTACGGCGTGTTTTTCGACGTGGCCGTGCCGATGCTGCGCCAGAGCATGATGTGGAGCCTGCGCATGATGCTGCAGCAGGACGACTCGGGCACCCGGCGCGCCATTGCCGAACTGCGGGAGCACATCCAGAGCGAGCAGGACGTGGCGGCACGCCAGTCGCTCGAAGCGGCCATCACGCGGCTCGAGGCCCAGGCCTCGCCGCTCGGCATGATTGGCCGGCCGGCCGTGCCTCTTGCTCCGGCTCCGGTCATCAATGCCCAGGGAACATCGCTGGGGCAGGCGCCGTCGCCGACGCCGGCACCGGCGCCGGGCACACCACCCGAACCGCCACAGGACGCCCCCTGGCTCGTCGACACCAATCGTGTGTACACCGAGTCGGTGCAGCGCGCACTCATCGACGCGATGATCGACTTCAGTGCGCCCATGGATATTGGCAGCGAGGAATGGCTCACCGTGGCCGCGCGCGACAACGAGCACCGCGATTCCCTCGCACCGCAGGATCCGTACGAGGAAGTGGTCACCATCCTGCTGCGCATCAAGGGCACGGATCTGAAGGAGTACCGGGCGGGCAAGATCGACAAGGCCGAAGCCCGCCGTCGCGTGCGCGTCAGCGAGTTCTGAGCGACGCCTTCGAATCCACGCCACCGTGCCGAGGCACGGTGCGCACCGCTGCTGGAACTTCCCGGCGGCGCCGGTGTCATACACTAACAACGTCATGACTGCCTTGCGCCTTCCACACGTACTGGCCAGCATGGCCGTGGTCCTCCTGGTGGTGGCGGGCACCGGCTGCAGCAGCCGCATCGACCCCGTGGCCGCCCTCGAGCCGGTGGACGTCATTACCGGCTGGTTCGATGCCGGCATCGTCGAGGGCAAGAACAAGCTGGTGCCGAGCGTCTCGCTGAAACTGCGCAACAAGGCCGACCGGCCCGTGCGTTCGATTCAGATCAACGCCATCTTCCGCCGCGTCGGCGAGTCGGAAATGTGGGGCGAGCACTACGGCTGGGCCGTCCAGCGGGACGAGCTTGCGCCCGGTGCCGAAACCGCGGAACTGGTCATGCAGTCGGCACTCGGTTACACCGGCGAGCAGCCGCGCCTCCAGATTCTGCAGAACAGCCAGTTCATCGACGCCAAGGTCGAGATCTTCGTGAAGCGCGGTTCGCAGGTGTGGGCGAAGCTGGCCGAGTATCCGATCCAGCGCCAGTTGTTGACGCGCTGACGGCGTTCCCTCGCGATCCGCTGTAAAGAATCGCGACGCCTCCGCGTATACTCCGGCATGGCCTCCGCTCCGCCATCACTCGAGCGCCGCCTCGGTCCCTACGACGCTGCGGCCATCATCGTCTCCAATGTCATCGGAGGCGGAATCCTCTTCACACCGCCGCAGGTAGCCGCCAGTGTGCCCGATGCCTGGTGGTTCCTTGGCATCTGGCTCGTCGGGGGCGGCCTGGCATTTGCGGGCGCGATGGCCTATGCGGAGCTTGCGGCGCTCAGACCTCGCGCCGGCGGCGAATATGTGTACTTGCAGGCGGCGTTCGGTCGTCTCGCGGCGTTCCTGACCGGGTGGACGTCCTTCGTCGCAGGGTTTGCCGGGGCGATTGCCGCCAGCGCCACGGTCCTGGCGTTCTACATGGGGCGCTTCGTACCGTGGGCGTCCATCGATGCGGCGTACCTGCAGGTCCCGCTCGGTGTCGTGACGCTGACGATTTCGCCGCAGACAATCACGGCGCTCGTGGCCATCTGGTTGATGGCCTTCGTGCACCTGCGCGGCGTTGGGCCGGGACGGCTGGTGAGCAACGTCCTGGCCGTGCTCAAGGTCGGCGCGCTGCTGCTGTTCATCGTCCTTGGCTTTGCGTTTGGCACCGGGACGACGGCCAACCTGGCGGAGAGCGCCGGCACGGTGCATCCGGGCACCTGGCTCTTCGCGCTGATCCCGGTCATGTTCACGTTTTCGGGGTGGAACGCGGCCGCGTACGTTGCCGAGGAAATCCGTGACCCCGGCCGCAACGTCCCGAAGGCGCTCGCCATTGGCACGCTGGCCGTCATTGCGATCTACTTCTTCCTGAACCTCCTGTATCTGTATGTGCTGCCGGTCGGCGAGCTGGCCGCGGTGCGCGGCAGCGTGCTCGATGTCATCGCCGAGCGGCTGCTGGGCGGCGCCGCGGGCAACATCATGGGCGTCGTGTCCATTGTCAGCCTGCTCGCGAGCATCAGTGCCATGACCTTTGCCGGGCCGCGTGTGTATTACGCGATGGCGCGCGACGGCCTGTTCTTCAGGCCCGCGGCGGCCATTCATCCCACGTACAAGACTCCGGCCACGTCCATCGTCGCGCAGAGCCTCTGGGCGACCGTTCTCGTCCTCTCGGGCAGCGCGGAGACGCTGACGACGTATACGGGCTTTGCCGTGGTGCTCTTTGCCGGCGTGGCGGTGACGGCCGTCTTCATCCTGCGCGCGAACGAGCCCGATGCGCCGCGTCCGTTCCGCGCGCTCGGATACCCGATCGCGCCCGCAATCTTCGCCGTGACGAGTCTGCTGATCGTTGCCAACGCGCTTTGGACCGATCTGGCCGTGCCGCTCATGAGTGGCTCGACCCTTGGTCCCTCCGCGGCCGGCCTCGTGGTCATTGCACTCGGGCTGCCGCTCTACTGGTGGTTCTCGTCGCGAAAGGCCTAGCGGAGCGTATCGGCGACGTTCCGGCTCGTCCCGAAGAGGGCGCTTGGGGGAAATCGGCCATCCGGCCACCATGGCCGCACGCCGGATCGAACGGACCGCCCGCTCGTGAGAAACTAGCGGGATAGGTATGGCCGGAACCGCGGACACATTTCACGCCACCACCATCCTGGCCGTGCGCCGCGACGGGCGCACCGCGCTGGCCGGCGACGGCCAGGTGACGCTGGGCAACACGGTGGTCAAGCAGGGCGCGCGGAAAATCCGCCGGCTCTACAACGACAAAATTCTGGCCGGGTTTGCGGGCTCCGCGGCGGACTCGTTTGCGCTGTTCTCGCGTTTCGAGGCCAAGCTCGAGCAGTACCGCGGCAATCTCGAGCGCTCGGCCGTGGAGCTGGCCAAGGACTGGCGCGTCGATCGGGCGCTGCGCCGGCTCGAGGCCATGCTGGTGGTGGCCGACACCCGCTCGATGTTCCTGCTGTCGGGCACCGGCGACCTGATTGAACCCGACGAAGGCGTGGTGGGCATCGGGTCGGGTGGTGCGTTTGCACAGGCGGCTGCCGTGGCCCTGTTGCGCCGCACGGACCTCGACGCCCGCACCATTGCCGAAGAGGCCATGCGCGTGGCCGCCGAACTCTGTATTTATACGAACGCCGTCCTCACCATAGAAGAGCTGTGATTCCGTTGCCCGAACGATCGGCGAGCGCCGTTGACGCGCTCACCCCGAAAGAAATCGTCGCCGAACTGGACCGCTACGTCGTCGGCCAGGCCCGCGCCAAACGTGCCGTGGCCATTGCCCTGCGTAACCGGATCCGCCGCCAGAAGCTGCCGCCCGAACTGGCCGATGACGTGGCCCCCAAGAACATCCTGATGATTGGGCCGACCGGTGTGGGCAAGACCGAGATC
>CAZZGM010000169.1:0-3972 GCA_964653955.1 uncultured Bifidobacteriaceae bacterium
GATCTGGCAATCGATCTGGCGATCCGGCGATGTGACGATCCGTAGATCTGTCTCGCGATCTCCTGGACTAGTCCGCCCGCAAGGCCTCGACGGGGTCGACGGCCGCGGCCTTGAGCGCGGGCCAGATGCTGCCGGCGATCGTCACCAGGACGCAGATGCCGAGCGCCGCGGCAAAGACAGTCGTGTCGGCCGGGTCCACGCCGGCCAGCAGCGACTGCATCAGTCGTGCCGCGCCCAGGGCGGCGACGCCACCGATAACGACACCCAGGCCCGCCAGCGTCACGCCCTGGCTCAGCACGTGGCCGAGGATGCGCCGCGGCGTGGCACCGAGCGCGAGGCGCACGCCAATCTCGCGTGTGCGCGATGAAACCGTAAACGCCAGCAGTCCGTGGATGCCGACGGCTGCCAGGACCACGGCCATCAGCGCAAATGCGCCAACGACACGAAGCTGCACGAGTCGCGGTGCCGTCTCTTCGGCGAGAACGTTCTCCAGCAGCATCACGCGCGAGATCGGCTGTTGCGGATCCGCTTTCGCGATGATCGATCGCACGGCTGGCACCAGCGACGCTGGTGCCACGTCCGACCGCACCACCAGGTCCGCCGGCGCATAGAACGCCAGCTGTCCGTCCATCTGTTGCGATGCCGGCAGGTACACTTGCGGTTCGCTTTCCCGCTCCAGCCCGCGCACACGGATGTCACCCACCACCCCGACGATGGTGCGGGCGCTGAAGGCGATGGCAAAGGACTGTCCGATGGGATCGTGGTCGGGGAAGTGCTGCCGTGCGAACGACTGGCTGACGACCGCGACGAGCGGCGTGTGGCGCGTGTCGCTTGCGCTGACGTCACGGCCGGCCATGACTGGTGTGCCGATGGTCTCGAAGAAGCCGGGTGTGACGAAGCGCAGGCTGGCAGTGCGCTGGTCGCGCGGATCCGGCGCGACGAAGCCTTGCGGGCTGTCGGGATCGGGCGTGGCCGTCAACACCGGCCAGATACCTCCGCGCATGGTCATGGGCAGGAAGCTGATGTAGGCGGCCTGCCTGACACCAGGCAGCGCGTGGATGTCGTCCAGTACCTGGCGGTAAAACGCTTCGCGCCGTTCGGTGAGCTCGTATTTCGGCCGTGGCAGGGCCGTGCGCAGGGTGAGCGCGTTGTCGGCGCGGAAACCCGGGTCGACGCGTTGCACGTTCAGCAGCGCGCGGACGAGGAGGCCGGCGGACACGAGCAGCACCACCGATCCGGCGATTTCGGCCAGCACGAGCGCCGAACGCAGGCGCGCTGTCGAACGAAGCGTGCCGCTGCGCGCACCTTCCTTCAGCGCCGATGTGTCAGGCGTCATCGAGACACGCAGCGCCGGCAGCACGCCGAAGGCGAGTCCGGTGAGCATGGTGAGGGTGCCGGCGACGAGCAGCATCCGCAGGTCGAGCGGCGGTACTTCGGCAATCGGCAGGGCCGTGGGCACCATACGAACGACGAGTGGCGTGGCGACCACGGCAATGAGAACGCCGAGCGCGCCACCGGCACCGGCAACGAGGAGACTGTCGGTGAGCAGTTGCCGCACCAGCCGGTATCCGCTTGCGCCAATCGCCACGCGTACCGCCAGCTCCGTCCGCCGCGCCAGCGCTCGTGACATCAGCAGGTTGGCGAGATTGGTGCACGCGATCAGCAGGACGCACAGCGACGCGCCGATGAGCGCGAAGAGCAGCATGCGTGGCTGTTGCGCCACCTCGTCACGCCAGCGGAACACCGTAAAATCGGTTCCCGCCAGCTCCCTGGGGTGATCGCGCTGCAGATCGGCGGCCAGTATTTGGAGTTCGGTGCGGGCCTGGTCCACGGTGGCGCCAGGGCGCAGCTTCGCTACCACCTGCAGGTAGTAGTTCGTCCAGTCCTCGTCACCATTGGCCGCGACGAAGCGCAGCGGCCGCCAGTAGTCCGCGGCGCGATCGGGGAAATGAAAATCCGCCGGCATGACACCGACAATCACGTAGGTGGCATCGTCCAGAGAGAGCGTCTGGCCGAGGACGTTGGCGTTTGCGCCGAAGCGCGTGCGCCACAGCCGATCGCTGATGACGAGAGCGTTCTGCGTGTCGGTGGTGACGTCGGATTCCAGAATCACGCGGCCGATCGACGCGGGGCGGCCCAGCATCTGCAGCATCCCGCCGGTGACGCGCGCACCGCTCATCCGTTCGGGATCGCCAACACCGAGCATGTTCGACGCGTCGCCCGCGTAGGCCTCGACACCATCGAACGAACGCAGGCGTTCGCGCCATTCGCGAAAGGCAGGCGGTGAGGGTTCGAGACGCCCATACCCCTGTGCCACCTGCCGCAGCCACACCTTGACCAGGCGATCGGCATCGGCAAATGGCAGCGGCCGCAGCAGCACGTGGTCGGCAATCGAGAACGTGGCGGTGGTGGCGCCTATGCCGAGTGCCGCGACGAGAATGGCGGTGATGGTGAATCCGGGGGTACCGGCGAGCGACCTGAGCGCAATCCTGACGTCCTGCTGCAGGATGTCGGCATGGACGTGCGCCGCGCTGGCGGCGACGTCCCACACGGCGCCGGCCCACAGCGTCAGCCGGGCGGCTCCACGGGCGGCGCGATACCGCTTCTCGAAAATGGCGCGCATATCGCCGCCGTATTCGGCCCGGAACGAAGCCGGAAGCAGACGGAGCAGGAGATCGTAGGCGCGCATCGCGGTCACGCCTTCTTCGGAACGAAGCCGCTGGCCCTGGCCAGACGGACGAGGTCGGCCAGGCGGGCGGTTTCGGCGCGCGCCACGGCCCGGCCGAACGGCGTGATGCGGTAATAGCGGCGCCGCTGGTCGTCGAGCTCGGGCGCGGGGCGTTCGTTCGTTTCTTCGATGAACTCCTGATCGAGCATGCGCTGGATGGAGCGATAGAGCGTGGCCGGGCCGAGTGTTACCTCTCCGTCTGTGCGTTCAGCCACGTCCTGGAGAATGGCGTAACCGTGGCGCTCCTCGTCGGCCAGCGACAGCAGGATGTGGAACACCGCGGGTGGCAGCGGCAGCAGGCTCTCGGGCGGCGGCGTGGACATGGCACTCATTGTATCCATCGTGGATATAGTTACGATGGATAGAACGAAACGGTTCCGTGGATCTATGGATGTGGTGAGGTGATGAGCTCGTGACCTGGCGACCGCGGATCTGTTGATCTGTCGATCTCTCTGGTGATGTGGCGGGAGCCAACGGCACGTGCCGTCGTATCGTCCAACACCAGCATGGAACTCTCGTCCTGGCGTCAGGCCTGGCGGTCGCTGCGGCGGCGGCCGGTGCACCTCGTGGCGGCCGTCTGCACGCTGGCGTTCGGCACCGGCGTCACCACGGCGGTGTTTTCGCTGGTGCACACGGTGCTGGTGCGCGATCTGCCGTATCCCGCGCCCGACCGCTTGGTCACCGTCTACGAGTCCAGCCCGTCCGCGCAGGAACGCACCAGCCTGGTGGCCCCTGGCCGTCTCGACGACTGGCAGCGGCTCAGCCGGTCCTTTGACGTCATCTCCGGCAGCTACAGCGAGAGCGTCACCGACACCAGCGGCCCGGAACCGGAGCGCCTGGCGGCGCTCCGCGTGGCGCCGCGGTTCTTTGCCGTCTACGGCACCGAGCCGGTGGCTGGCCGCACGTTCGTGGACGAGGAGGAGCGGTTCGGTGGTCCCGGCGCGGCGGTCATCAGCGACGCGTTCTGGACCCGCCGCTTCGGCCGTGCCCCCTCGACGGTCGGTCATGCGCTGGTCATTGGCGGCGTGCCCTTCACCATCGTCGGCGTGATGCCCCCGTCGTTCGCGCCAACGGCCACCGACGTCTGGCTGCCGGCGCAGACGCCGCCTGGCCTGATGAAGGTGCGTGACGCGCGCTTCCTGGCGGGTATCGGCCGGATGAAACCGGGTCTCACGGTGTCCGCGGCCATGGCTGAACTCGCTGGCGGACGCCTGACGCTCGAGCGCCTCCTGCACCGCCGCGAG
>CAZZGM010000169.1:3982-6929 GCA_964653955.1 uncultured Bifidobacteriaceae bacterium
GCGGCGAGAGCAACGGCGAGGTGCCGGAGCTGCCTTTCGACGACGAGAGCTTCGATCTGATCGTGGTCGCCGAGGCCAGTGCCTTGCCCGACCCGCTCAGGGACGCGCTGCGCGAGCTGCGTCGTACGCTGGCGCGCGATGGCATGTTGGCGATCGCGCTGCGCAGCGAGAAGGGCGCCTCCGAGGCGCTCGAGCGTCAGGCGTCCGCCAGCGAAAGCGGCTGGTCGGTGGAGGTGCGGGCCCTGAAGGACGCGCGCATCGGCGATGCCGGCCGCGGGCTCCTGCTGCTGCTCGGCGCCGTGCTGCTGTTGTGGCTCATTGCCGTGGCCAACGTCGCCGGTCTCACGCTGGTGGAAATCAACCGGCGCGCCCGCGAGCTGGCGCTGCGCACTGCCCTCGGCGCATCACGCGCGCGGGTGGTGGCCGGTGTCGTTCGCGAAGCCGTCATCGTTGCTGCGATCGGCGGCGCTATTGGGACCGCGCTGGCGTCGTGGCTGGTGGCGATCATGCCCGCGGTGTTGAGACGCACGCCGCGTATCGACGAACTGACGCTCGACTGGCGCGCGGTTGCGTTTGTCGCCGGCACCAGTCTGCTTGCGGCATGTGTGTTCGGCGTACTGCCGGCGATGGCCGGTACTCGCGCGCGCCTTGCACCGCTGCTCGTGTCGGGCGGCAGCCGTCAGGCGGGCGCGGCGCGCCATGGTTTGCAGCGCGGTCTCGTGATCGGTCAGGTGGCGCTCAGCGTGCTGCTGGTGACGATGGCCACGCTGCTGGTGCAGAGTTATCGGTCGCTGGCCGATGTCGACACCGGCTTCGACACCTCGGAGACGATGGTGTTCCGCGTCGGCGCGCGCTGGGACGAGGACCGTACGGGCGTTGCGCGGCTCCAGCGTGACCTGCTCACCGCCTTGCGCGAACTGCCACACGTGCAGGCCGCGGGGATGACCAACTTCCTGCCGGCCACCGGGGCGACGCTGCGGCTTCAGGTCAATCTCGAGGGCGTGCGCGGGCCGAACGAGGACGGGTCGATTACCGTTGGTGCACGGATGATCGGCGGTGACTATCTGCCGGCCATTCGCGTCATGCTCGTCGCGGGTGACTGGTGCCCGGCCATTGTCGAGCCACCGGCCGCGCTGGCGGCAGGGATCTCGGCGCCGCATGCACCGTTACCGGCGCTGGTCAACCGCCGGTTCGTCGATCTCCACGCGCCGGGCCAGAACCTCGTCGGCCGGACGCTGACGGCTCCGTCGTTTGGCGACGGCGTGCGCTTTGCGATTGGCGGTGTGCTCGGCGACATCGTCGAGGATGGACATGCCGCCGCGGCAACACCGTACGTTTACACGTGCAACCCGGTGGGATCGTGGCCCGACCCGGAATACGTCGTCCGCACGCGTGACGCGCGCGCTCTTGGCGCCGACGTCCGCCGCATCATCAATGGTATCGATCCTGGCCGCGCGGTGTTTTCGCTGCGGCCGCTGCAGGAAGTGGTGGACGCAGCGCTCCAGCGGCCACGCCTCGATGCGGCGCTCCTGTTGTGTTTCGCCGGTGCCGCGCTGTTGCTGGCCGCGGTCGGTCAATACAGCCTCTTCATGCTCGTCGTTTCGGAGCGCTCGCGCGAGATGGCCGTGCGCCTCGCCATCGGAGCCGAGCCGCGGCAGGTGATGCGTCTCGTGCTGGCCGGCGCCGGCCGCCTGCTGATGGCCGGCATCGTGCTGGGCTTGATTCTCACCGTTGCGGCGTCACGCGTCATGCAGGGCATGCTTCATGGCGTCAGCCCCACCGACCCGATTGCGATTGTTACCGCCATCGCCACGCTGGTTCTCGTCTGCATGTTTGCCACAGTCGTGCCCGCGCGCCGGGCATCGCGCGTATTACCAGCGACGCTGCTCAAGGGGGACTAAGAGGTCTTGTGCCTTTTGCCTTCTGCCTTCTGCCTTTTGCCTTTTGCCTTCCTACAAATCCTCCAGCGCCCGAATGCCCGTGCGCATGCCCAGCCAGAACGTGCCGAGGCTCACGAGCACGGCTGTCGTGGCGGCGGCCGCCATCAGCAGCTGTCGCGCCGGCGGAATGGGCGCGCCCCGGAACTGGTGCAGCAGGTACACGGACGAAGGCCAGCCTACCAGCACGCACATCACCAGGACGAACAGGACGGCCAGCACCATGAAGGCCACGCCGCCATACGACCCGGCCACCTGGCTCGGGTTGTCGGCGGCAAACCGTGGATAGCGCGCGCCAAGTCCCGTGGCCAGTCCCACCAATGCGAGGGCCATGAACAGGATGGCCAGTGGGGCGACGCGTTTGAGGAACGGATCGACCCCGAGCAGCTCGTTGCCGGCAATGGTCAGCAGCTCCGCCAGAACGACCACCGGAATGAGGCCGGTCCAGAACTTCGACCACAGGAAATCCCGAAGACGGATGGGTGCCGTTCGGATGATCCAGAATGCCGCGCCTTCGGCCGACACCATCGGGAACACGAACCGCACGGCCACGGTGGCCATCACGAAGCCGGCCATCCCGAGGTTCAGAAACGCGTACACATTCCGAAGCAGACCGCTCATGGCGGGCACGCGATCGAGATCCAGCACGCGGAAGTTGTAGAGATAGACGACGACGAGCGCCAGCAGCAGGAGCAGCTGCGACCACTGGCTGACGTCGCGCATGAACACCTTCAGATCCTTCACCAGCAGTTGCCGGCGCACGGCCGATACTGGGAGCCAGCCGCCGAGCCAGTCGAGCAGCCGCCACTGCGCCACGCGCACCTTGCGTGCTTCCTGTGCCTGGCTGAATCCGGCGAAGTGCCAGCGTTCGAAGGCACCTGCCGCCAGCACCAGCAGGCCGAGCGCCGTGGTCCACAGCGCCAGCAGGTGGAGGCCGTCCCATCCACCCATCAGGCTGGCAAACAGTGTTTCGCCGGCCCAGAACGACGGCAGCATCGGCGTGACGGGTG
>CAZZGM010000170.1:0-3522 GCA_964653955.1 uncultured Bifidobacteriaceae bacterium
GGATCGATCGTCACCACCTGACCCCACGCGGCTGCTCGAGGAAGTGGCGCCCATGGTGCGCCACCTTCAGGACGTGGCGACGGGCCGCGCTCGTGGCGCACTGGCCTGGGGTCAGGTGGTGACGATCGATCCGCCGCGGCCCGTCATCATCGGCATGCCCGGCGTGGAGGTTTCCCTCACCGGACCTGAGACCCGCGTGCTGACGACGGACAGTGAGGGGCGATATGTGGCGGCGGGGCTTCCGCCGGGGACCTATCGTGCGGACGCGCGCATTCCGGGACCGGCGTCGCCGTACCTGCTGCGGTCGCCGGCGACGGCCACAATCGAGTCGACGGCCAGTTGCGCGCGGATGTCGCTCGTCTTCGAACGCCTGGCCCGCATCGACGGCCGCGTCACCGGCGCGGACGGTCTGCCGCTGGCCGACGTATACCTCGAACTCCGGAGGCAGGATGGCGATGAGGTTATCCAGAGTGCACGCACTGATGCAGACGGCCGCTTCTCGTTCCTGCGACTGCAAGGCGACACCTACCGCGTGGCCGTTGGCGTGACCGACACCGCACCGATGCACGCGCCAGTCGGGGTGCGAAGCCGTGTCGTGACCGTCCGCGAAGGACAAATCGGCAACGTCACGCTGTCCGCCCGTCCGCTGCCACCGGGCTTGCGCTGAGGGCTACACTCAACCGGCCATGTTCCAATGGTGCCGCTGGCTGATCGCAATCTGCGTGGTGTCGCACGCGCTGGGCATCGTCCGCCCGGCGAGCGCGTGCGTCTGTGTGCGCCCGGACGACTCGTGCGCGCAGGTGCTCAGCGCGCATGTCGTGTTGATGGCCACCGTCACCGGCGTGGAGCCGGTTGGACCATTCACACCGCGCTCTCCGTGGGACCAGCCGCAGCGCGTGCGCGCCCTGCTGGCGGACATCGTGACCGTGCGCGGCGCCACCACTCCGACGTCCGTGCTGACGAGCAACAACCTGGGCTGCGCGGTCGACTTCAGGGTCGGCGAACCCTACCTCATCGTCGGTGCCTACGACCCGTCGGGCAACCTGACCACGAGCCTGTGCAGCGGCACCCGGCCGCTCGAGGACGTGGCGCCCCTGGTGCGCCACGTGCAGGACGTTACGGCCGGCCGCGCCCGCGGCGCGCTCATCTGGGGAAATGTCGTTGGAGTGAAGGCGCCCGGCGGCGGTAGCGAACCCATGCCCGGCGCACGCATCTCCGTCACCGGACCAGACACGCGCGAAGTGACCGTGGACGGCAACGGGCGGTTCGTGGCCGAAGGCATGACGCCGGGAACCTATCGAGTGGGAGGCCGTACGTCCTCGCTGGCGTCGTTCCTGCCGTTGTATCCCAGAGCCGTCACGCTTGCGTCGATCGAAAGCTGCACCGAGATGACGCTGGTGTTCGAACGCGGTGGACGCATCGAGGGACAGGTGAACGGGCCGGACGGCAAGCCGCTGCCGGACGTCGATGTCGTCATCATGAGTCAGGACGACGGCTACGGCATGAGAGCACGCACGAGCGCCGATGGACGGTTCTCGTTTCCACGAGTGGACGCAGGCCGCTACAGTGTGACCATCGACGAATCCGGCTGGTTACCCACCCACGCGCCGACCGGACCACCCAGCCGCGTGATCGTTCGAGAAGGACGAGTCGAACACGTCACGCTTGCGGCCCGGCCGGTGCCACCCGGGCAGCGCTGAGGAGAATTGGCCGCCAGGTCCCCTTCGCCGCACGTCACCGCACCACCTTCATCGTTACCTCCACCTGCACCTCTTCGCCGCTGACGCGGTCCACGGCCGCGGTGAACTTGCGCGATTCGCCATCGCGCAACGGCAACAGGGCGCTGCGCACCGTGAAGTTCGTCTATCCGGGCAAGACGCCGCGGGAAGGGCGCCGGTTCGGTTTGTCGGGCGTTTTTATTTCAATATCATAATGATATCATTTAGATATCCCACTGGAGGGGACGCCCATGCACCGCGAAACGGTTCGCCGCACGGTCTCTGGCTGGCTGATGCTCCCGCTGCTCATCGTCGTCGAGGCCACGCTGGTGTGGCTCCTCATCCGCACCTTCGCCGGTGGCAACCCGACACCGGGCGTTGCCGTGCCGGTGATCGCCGCCCTCGCCCTCAACAGCCTCCTGTTCGCCGGCTTCTTCATCGTCAATCCCAACGACGCCAAGGCGCTGCTGCTGTTCGGCCGGTACGGCGGCACGGTGAAGACCGCCGGCTTCCACTGGGCCAACCCGCTGTTCGCGAAGAGTCGGCTGTCGCTGCGCGTCCGTAACTTCGAGAGCTCGAAAATCAAGGTCAACGATCACGACGGCAACCCCATCGAAATTGCCGCGGTCGTGGTCTGGCGCGTCGTCGATACCTACGAAGCGCTGTTCGAAGTGGACGACTACGCCCACTATGTACAGGTGCAGAGTGAAGGCGCGCTGCGCAACCTCGCCACGCAGTATCCGTATGACGCGCACGTCGAGGGCGAGACGTCACTGCGCGGCGATACGCTGGCCATTGCCGATCAGCTGAAGACCGAAGTGCAGGAGCGGCTGGCGCAGGCGGGTGTGGCCGTGCTTGAAGCGCGCATCAATCACCTGGCCTACGCACCTGAGATTGCCGCGGCCATGCTGCAGCGTCAGCAGGCCGGCGCCATCATCGCGGCACGCCAGCGCATTGTCGAAGGCGCCGTCGGCATGGTCGAAATGGCGCTCGAGATGCTGTCGCAGCGCGGCGTCGTCGAACTCGACAACGAGCGCAAGGCGGCCATGGTCAGCAACCTGCTGGTCGTGTTGTGTGGCGATCGATCGACACAACCCGTCGTCAACACGGGGACGATTTACCACGGAGTCCACGGCCCCGGCGCCCGACGCGCCGGGGCCGCGATTGAACTGCCATGGCCGACCGGAAACCTTTTCTCCTGCGCGTCGATCGCGCGCTGCTCGACGACCTGCAGCGCTGGGCGAACGACGATCTGCGCAGCCTGAACGGCCAGATCGAGTTCATCCTGCGACGCGCCCTGCAGCAGGCCGGGCGCGTCAGGACAGAGGCGGCCACGAAGGCAGAACGCGACGACTCGGACTGATCCGTCAGTCTCACGCGGACGCTTGCGAAAGCCTTTCCTTCGGCGCCGACAGCGCCAAATACGGGTTGCCTGAGTGCGTGCCCGGATTGCCGCGGCGAGGCATATCAAACCGGTTCTTTCAGAAACGCTTCGCGCTCGAAGACGTTGTCGAGATACGGATCGCCGCCGCGCAGCCAGGCCCAGATGCTGCTGGCAAGATAGGCCGGAATGAAGAGCGGGCCCCACACTTCGTACTGCCGGACGTGCACGCGCTCGTGCGCCCGCGTGTCGTCCAGCGCCGCCTGATCCCGCGCCAGCACCACGTGGCCAAACGTGATGGCCGCCGCGCCATCACAAACTGGCGTCAGATGCGCCAGCGCCCACGCCAACCCCGGCGAGTGCACCTCGAGAACACCGTCCACGATGGCCACGTGCGCCCGCCGCCACGTCAGCATGGCCAGC